>CAZGOX010000045.1:0-13447 GCA_964527955.1 uncultured Opitutaceae bacterium
CCCGGCCGCCCTTGCCGACATCCCTCCCGACCTGGTCGCGAAGGTTCGCGGGCGCGTGGCAGGGGCCGGACAGGTGATCGACGATGGCGCCTTCTCCCGGTTGCTGTGCTCCGTTTGGCCCGCCCTTCAAAAGATGAAGCGGCGCGACGAGAAGTACGCGGCCGCAAGGCTGGCGGCCTTCACGGCGGTTGCCGGCCGGCGGTACCTCCGGGAACTTTCCATCGACGAGCTGCCGGGCCTCACGACGCCGGAGACGACCGCCGTGATGCTTGCGCTCTGCGAGGCGCTGGACATGCCGGTGAACTTCATCGCGCCCGCCTTCGGCTTCCAGAAAAACACGCCCTTTCCGGACGACGCTGCTCTCCGCGGGCTCCTAAGCCGCCAATGGGCCGTCGCTGAGAGGTTCGGCGCCAGCATAGGTTTCCATTCCGGCTCGGGAAAATCCGCCGGGAATTACGAGGTGATGGGGGAGGTCACCGGCGGTGCCCTCGAGATCAAGACCAGCGGGCGCTACACCTACGAGATGGGCAGGGCGCTCGCACTATCTTCGGACGGGGCCGACAAGGCGCTGTGGCTCGACTGGCACCGCTTTACCGTGGACATGGCGGTCGCGGGTGCCTTCAGCCCCGACCCCACGGAGCGGAAGATGGCGCGCTCCTTTGTCTCGACCTCGCTGGCCGCGACAGGGAAGCCCGTGGAGGTGTTTGCCTCGGAAGGGGATTGCCGCGCCGCGATCGAGGCCCTCCCCCCGAGCCCGGACCACATGTTCTTCTTCGAGTACAATTTCCTCTACGTCCTTGCCGCCGGGGGGCGCGCGGAGAAGGCGGCCCTCGGCGACCACTCCGCAGCCGGGTATGTACAGCGTGCCCGGTTCTACGCCATCAGCCCCGAGGCCCGGCTCCTCTACTCCCGGGGCGTCGCCGGCTACCTGATCTTCCTTGCCGAGCACACAGGCATCGTCCCGGCGGCGCGGTGCGCGGCGGCCAGGTCGCTTCTGGCCGGCTACGCCACGATGGCGGACTTCCTCAACGACATCTCCCGCTGATGACTCCCCGCCCCATGCGCCCCTACATCCACGACGACTTCCTCCTCCACACCGCCTCGGCCAGGGATCTCTACCATTCCTTTGCGCGCGACCAGCCCATCTACGACTACCACTGCCACCTTCCCGCGGGACTGATCCTGGAAAACCACCGGTTTGCGGACCTGTCCGAGATCTGGCTCGGCGGGGACCACTACAAGTGGCGGCTCATGCGGGCAAACGGCGTCGACGAGCGCCTGTGCACGGGCTCGGCGACGCCGAGGGAAAAGTTCGACGCGTGGGTCGCCACGGTTCCCGCCACCCTGCGGAATCCGCTGTATCCATGGTCGCACCTGGAGCTCGTGCGGTATTTCGGGATCGACGCCGTCATCTGCCCGGCCAATGCCGATGAGATCTGGAACCGGGCCAACGAGCGACTCGCGACGATGGGGGTCCACGATATCCTCGCCGCGAACAAGGTGGCCGTCATCTGCACGACCGACGACCCGGCTGATTCCCTCGATACCCACCTTGCGATCGCGAAGTCCGGGCTGAAGACGAAGGTGTATCCCGCATTCCGCCCCGACAAGGCGCTTGGCGTGTCCAACCCGGCTGCGTTCAACCCCTGGGTCGAGCGGCTGGGCGGGGCCGCGCGAACCACCATCCGGACCTTCGACGACTTTGTGGCGGCGCTTGAGAAGCGGCACGCGGACTTCCATTCGGTCGGGTCGCGACTCTCGGACCATGGCCTCGACACGGCGCTCGCGGAGCCCTGCACCCATGTGCAGGCCGCGGCCGTATTCGACGGTGCGCGGGCCGGCAGGCCCGCCAGCCCCGAGGAATGGGCCCGGTTTGGATCCTTCCTCATGCTGGAGTTTGGCCGTTGGGACGCGCGGCGCGGCTGGGCGAAGCAACTCCACCTGGGCGCCCAGCGCAGCGTCAATTCCCGCCTGCTCGGCAGGCTGGGCCCGGACACGGGCTTCGACTCCATCGGGGACTTCCCCCAGACCCGCGCGCTCGGCCGGTACCTCGACGCGCTGGACTCGACGGGGGAACTCCCCCGCATGGTCCTCTACAACGTGAACCCGACCGACAACTACGCCTTCGCGACGATGGCGGGCAATTTCCAGGATGGTTCCGTGGCCGGCAAGGTCCAGTTTGGCGCCGGTTGGTGGTTCCTGGACCAGAAGGAGGGGATGGAGTGGCAGATCAACGCGCTCTCAAACAACGGGCTGCTCGGCCGGTTCGTCGGCATGCTCACGGACTCACGGAGCTTCCTCAGCTACACTCGGCACGAGTACTTCCGCCGGGTGCTCTGCGACCTGCTCGGATCCGAGATGGAGCGGGGGGACCTGCCGGCGGATAGGGAGCTGGTCGGCGGCATGGTGCGCCGGATCTGCTTTGCGAACGCCCGGGACTATTTCCGCCTCGGGCTCGATCCGGAGTATGGGGGGTAATGCGGGAATCTTCGACGGGCGAAGTGTCCGGGGTAGGGACGCGCGGCCCGCGCGTCCGAGCCTGCGAATGGCTCCGTGTTTTGCCCGGACGGGCGGGCCGCCCGTCCCTACCTAATTCGATTTCTGAAGGGCATTTTTGCCGGCTGGTGTTATAGGTTCCCGTAAGACTGCGGACAGCGCGCACAATCCTCGCCAATCATGGACACCCCGCCTTCCCCCGATCCCCTCGACCGGCTGCTGAATCGCTGGTCGGAGGTCCCCGAGCCATCGACCCACCTCACCCGGGAGGTCTGGCGCCGGGTGGCCCTCAATGAGTCGCAGGCCCACCAGGCCCCGAACTGGCTTCTTGAGCAGTTCTGCAGGCCCTTCGTTGCCACGGTCTTCGTCTTCGGCTGCATCGTGACCGGCCTCTTCCTGGCCGAGGTCAGGGTCGCAAGGCTCCAGACCGAGACAAGCTCGCAGCTGGCGAGGAGCTATGTGCAGCTGATCAACCCGCTGCTGCAGGCCCAGCCCCAGGCCGCCCGCAAATGAGACGAGCCCTTCTCATCCTTGTGCTCGGGCTGGCCGCGGGAATGACGGCGCACCTATCCTACTATTATTCCCGGCGCCCGTGCGCCACGGGTTCGCTCGATTGCGAGCTCAGCTGGATCAAGGGCCAGCTGAACCTGAGCGATGCCCAGTACGCCCAGATCAAGGCCCTGCACGAGAGTTCCGGGCCCCAGCTGGTCGCCCTTGCCGCGCAGGTGGCGAGGCTGCAGAGGGAGCTCGGCGCCTTTGAGGACCAGCGCCGCACGACCGACAGGATCGACTTTCTTGAGTTTGCGAGCTTTGTGGAGGAGCGGCGGGCGATGGACCGGCAATGCATGGACTCCACGCGGATGCTGGTCGAATCCACGGCGAGGATCATGAATCCGGACCAGCGCCAGCGGTACCTCACGCTGGTCGCGATGGCCGGCCTGCCGGCGCAACCGGACTGACGACCGGGAAGCAGTCCGCCCCAACGTGCCCCAGGACCCCGCCACAGACCAGCAGGCCCTCGCGGCGCTGCGGCAGGGCGACGACTCGGCCCTCCGGGGCCTGATCTCTCGCTGGGAGAAGCCGCTGATGAGATTTGCCTACCGGTACGTGCAGAACGAGGTCGACGCGAACGATCTCGTGGCCGAGGCCTTCGTCCGCTTCTACCAGCAGCGGCTGCGCCTGCGGGCCGACACAAAGCCCGGCGCGTGGCTCTACACGACGCTGACCAACCTCTGCCTGAACCACAACCGGTGGAAGCGGCGCCACCCGGCCGTGTCGATGGACGCCGAGTTTCCGCCCTCGGGCATGCCCTCGGCCGGAGGCGGGGCGAATCCCGCGCTCACCCTGGAGCAGGACGAGACGGTCGCCGCCGTGCGCCAGGCGATCGCGCGGCTGCCGCATGAGCTGAGGACGGCGTTCCTCCTGCACCACTACGAGCGCCTCTCCTACCAGGAAATCGCGGAGATCGCCGCCTGCTCCGAGCGCGGCGTCGAGTCGCGGCTCTACCGTGCGCGCCAGCGGCTGCGCCAATGGCTCGCGGGACTGTGGGACGAGGCGGCGGTCGCGCCCTCCGAAAAGTGAAGGGATGCCCGACAAGCCGGTGTTAGACCCCAGCGAGGACAAAAAATGAAAACACAAGCCATCAGATTTTTCGCGCTGCTCGCGGCCATGGCCCCCGCGGCTCCGGTCCACGGCCAGGACGCCACCCCGCAAAATTCCGCCCTGAAGATTCACCAGAACGTGGCGCCGTTCTACCCCTCGCGCCTGTACATGGAGGGCGTCGTCTATGGCCAGGTAAGGATCGCGATCCAGGTCGACGCCTCGGGCAGGCTCACGGATACGCTGGTCGCCGCCTACACGAATTCGGCGCTGGTCAAGCCCACGCTCGACGCCGTATCCCAATGGACCTTTGACCCCGCGATCGTCAATGGGGAGGCCCGCAGCACGGCCAGCGGGCTCGTCTTCGACTTCAGGCCGGACGGCCCGGTTGTCGTGCAACGGGCGGGCGGGCCCGGCGGAGACGCCCTGCTGGATGAGGCCGATGGCCGGCCGTCGGCAAGATTCCAATACGAGGTCCGGGAACTTCGGGATCTCGACCGAATCCCGACGCCCGTCCATGTCGTAAAGCCGGTCCTCGCGGCCAGGGCCGGCGACGCAACCGGGCCGGGCAGCGTGACCGTCGACTTCTACATCGACGAGACCGGCCGCGTGCGGATGCCCTCGGTCGCCCGCTCCGAGGACAACGCCCTCGCCTGGGCCGCCGTCCGGGCCGTTTCGCAGTGGACGTTCGCGCCCCCCACGGTTTCAGGCGTGCCCGTGACGGTGCACGCCACGCAGGAATTCGTGTTCAAGCACTGACCCCCGCTAGCGGGGCAGTATGAAGACCAGCACCGCCGTCAGGTGGCACACCGTGCCCCCGAGGACGAATGTCTGCCAGACGGCCTGCCGGTACCAGAGGCTCTTCCACCGCCGGATCAGCACGCTGGCCGTGTAGCAGAGACCGCCCGCCAGCATGAGCCAGAGGGCGCCGTGCGGGACCGAGGCGATCAGCGGCTTCAGGGCGACCACGGCCATCCAGCCCGCGGCCAGGCAAAGGAAGGTGGTGACGGCGCGAAAACGGCCGGCGAAGAAGAGCTGGAAGACGACCCCGGCGGCGCAGAAACCCCAGATGATCGCAAAGAGCGTCCATCCCCAGGTTCCCCGGAGGTTCACGAGAAGGAACGGCGTGTAGGTGCCGGCGATCAGCAGGAACACGGCTGCGCCCCGGCACCTTTCCAGGAGCCCGTTCCAGCGCGTGGTCCGCATCCCGTGGTACAGCGTGGAGGTCGCGTAGAGGAGCACCACCGTGAGGCCGAAGGCGGTGAAGCTCACCACGTGCCAGATGTTCCCGCGCAGGCAGGCGAGGGTGACGAGGAGGACCATGAACGTGATGCTGAGCGCAAGGCCCAGCCCGTGGGTCACCCAGGCGAGCGTGCCCTCGCCCGGAAGCGGGGCCGCCGGCGCGTCCGCACGGCTCAGCTCGCGCCGCCGCTTCACGATCGCGCTCGACGCGGCATCGCACCAGCGGATGAACCGGCAGGGCCTGGGGCTCAGGAACTGGGCCGCCTGCCACTCCGCGCCGTCGGCGTACAGGTTGGGGGGGATGATGCAGGTGCCGAAGATCCAGTCGGCGATCGGAAGCGAGAAGAAACCCGAGATGGACTCGTTGCAGTCGATCACCGCGTGGTGGCGGAGATGGAACCCGTAGGCCTTCTTCCAGAAGAATCCCCACCGTGGGTGCGAGATGAGGGGCATCCACTGCTCAAAGGAAAGGTGCTCGATCGCGTGCAGCACCTCGTAGAGGGTGAGCGAGACCGCCAGGGCGCAGTACCCGGCGAGGAGCCAGGGGAAGGAGGGCGTGAGCCACTGGGCCGCCGCCAGGAGGGGCGTGATGATCAGGGCGAACACCGCCAGCGAGTACCACGGGAAGAAGGACGACTCGTTCTGCTCCGGCTGCGTGATGGGGTAGATGTTCTCGATGAAGGGGATCTCCCGGCCCTCGGGCGTGCGCCGGCGGCCGATGCGCGTGAGCGTGTGGTGCTTCGTGTGGGCCCGGTAGAAGTGGCTGAACAGGGGCACCACGGGCTTGTGGAGGACGTATCGATGGAAGAAATACTCCAGGAAGCAGTTGAGGAGCGTGACCGAGGCGAACGCGACGGCCCACCTCCAGGGCCCGGCCGAGAGCTGCGCATGCCAGGCGCCCGCGGGCGCGAGGAGACGGACCAGGGCGACCAGCAGGGAAAGGGAAACAAGGACGGTCGAGGCGAAACGGAAGAGGGAGAAATGCTCCTCCTCCCCGCCGCGGGAAGTTGTGGTAGGG
Organism: uncultured Opitutaceae bacterium; assembly: GCA_964527955.1. Classification (GTDB taxonomy): domain Bacteria; phylum Verrucomicrobiota; class Verrucomicrobiia; order Opitutales; family Opitutaceae; genus Palsa-1447. The sequence goes on from CAZGOX010000045.1 coordinate 6,356, forward strand.
GTCAAGGGGACCTTTTGGGTTGAATGGACCGGCCGGGGTGGAGGAGAGGGGGTAACCCTCCCCTACACAATCACCAAGTCGGACAAGTTTACGAAATAGTTAACGCCGAAACCGGTTCCAGCCGCCGCGGCTCGACTGCTGGCCGCGTCCGCGTCCGCCCCCGAAGGCCCTCTGGGGAGGCTGCGCGGGGCGCGCGACGTACGCCTGGTACGCGAAACCCTCGAGGCGCAGCTGCGGGACTTTCTGGCCGATGAAACGCTCGATGTCGCGGATGTCGCCGGCCTCCTCGGGGGCGACCAGCGTGAAGGCGTCGCCCACGGCCTGCGCCCGGCCCGTGCGGCCGATCCGGTGCACGTAGTCCTCCGGGTTCTGCGGGACGTCGTAGTTGATGACGTGGGTGACCCCGGCGACGTCGATGCCGCGCGCGGCGATGTCGGTCGCGACCATGATCTCGTACTTGCCGCTCTTGAAGCCGGCCAGCGCCTCCATGCGCTGGTTCTGGGATCGGTTGGCGTGCAGGACCGCCACGGAGTGGTTCTCGGCCTTGAGCTTTCGGGCGATCTTGTCGGCGCCGTGCTTGGTTCGGGAAAAGATGAGGACGCTGTCAAATCCGGCCTGGCGCAGGAGCGCGAGGAGCAGGTCGAACTTCTGGCCGTGCGCGACCGGGTAGAGCGCGTGGTTCACCGACTGGGTCACCGAGCGGCTGACGCCGACCTCGATCCGCTCCGGGTCCTTCAGGGCGAAGGAGGCCACGGCCTGGATCTCGGGGGGCACGGTTGCGGAGAAGAACAGCGTCTGGCGCTGGCGCGGGCAACGGCCGATGATGTCGCGGACGACGGGCAGGAAGCCCATGTCCAGCATCCGGTCGACCTCGTCGAGCACGAGGATCGAGATGTCGTTGAGCGAGATCGTGCCTTCCTGCAGGTAGTCCATCAGGCGCCCCGGCGTCGCGGCGATGATGTCGACACCCCTCCTCAGCTCCTGGCGCTGCAGACCGTAGCCGACGCCGCCGAAGATGGCCACGGTGCGCAGGTTGGTGAACCTCGCGAAGTCCCGAAACGCCGTCTCCACCTGGGCCGCGAGCTCGCGGGTGGGCTCCAGGATCAGGACCCGGACCCGCCCGTGGGTGCCCAGCCGGCAAAGGATGGGAAGGGCGAAGGCGGCCGTCTTGCCGGTGCCGGTCTGCGCGGAGGCGATCAGGTCGCGGCCGGAGAGGACGACGGGGATGGCCCTGAGCTGTATGGGCGTGGGGTCCGTGTAGCCTGCGGCCTGGACACCGCGAAGGACGGGTTCGGTTAGATTGAGGGCTCTGAACGGCATGAGGAGCGGACAGCAGACCGCAGAATGCCCCCGGGCACAACCAGCATCTCCTGGGGCGCCCCGGCGGGTTGCCATGGAGGGGGATGCGTCAAAAACATCCCTGTTGCAGTCGCGCCCCTTTCCTGAGTATCACCCCCGCGCCCCCCGAAAGCCCGGCTGCGCGCCGGCCAACGACCCTCCCCCCACGGCATGCAACTTCACTCCCTGGATATCTGGATCATCGTGGGCTACTTCGTGGCCATCATCTCCGTCGGCCTCTGGGTGTCGAGGAAGGGGGTCAAGGACATGGACTCCTACTTCCTGGGGGGAAAGTCCCTTCCCTGGTACCTGCTGGGGATCTCCGACGCCTCCGGCATGTTCGACATCAGCGGCACGATGTGGCTCGTCTACATCCTGTTTGTCTACGGGTTGAAGAGCATCTGGCTGCCCTTCCTCTGGCCGGTGTTCAACCAGATCTTCCTGATGGTGTTCCTGAGCGGCTGGCTCCGACGCTCCAAGGTCATGACCGGAGCGCAGTGGATCGAGACCCGGTTCGGGCGCGACACCGGCGCAAATCTTGCGCACCTGAGCGTCGTGGTCTTCGCCCTGATCAACGTGATCGGGCTCCTTGCCTACGCCTTCAAGGGGATCGGGAAGTTCGCGGTGGTCATGCTGCCCTGGCGCTTCACCGGGCACTCGACCGGGGCCTTCAGCGACGACAATATCTACGCGATCATCATCCTGGGCCTCACCTCCCTCTATGCGATCAAGGGCGGGATGATCAGCGTCGTCGTCACCGAGGTGACGCAGTTCACCATCCTGACCGTCACCTCGATCACGATCGGCATCATCGCGATCTGGAAGGTCTCGCCCGCGATGATCGCGCATTCGATCCCCGCCGGCTGGATGAATCCGGTCTTCGGCTGGAAGCTCGGCCTCGACTGGACGGGGATCCTCGACCGGGCCAACGACGCCATACGCGCGGACGGCAACGAGTTCTTCATGCTTATGTTCGGCATGATGATGTTCAAGGGCGTGCTCGCCAGCCTCGCGGGCCCCATACCCAACTACGACATGCAGAGGATCCTCGCCACGCGGAACCCGAGGGAGGCCTGCATGATGAACGGCTTCGTGAACGTCGTGCTGTACTTCCCCCGCTACATGATGATCACCGGCATCACGGTCCTTGCGCTGGGGTTCTGCCTGCCCCAGCTGCGCGCGATGGACAAGCCCGACCTGGAGAAGATCCTGCCGATCGTGCTGAGCGAGTACGTCCCGACGGGCGTCCTGGGGTTCCTGCTCGCAGGGCTCATGGCGGCCTTCATGTCGAACTTTGCGGCGACGATCAACTCGGCCCCCGCCTACATCGTCAACGACATCTACAAGCGCTTCATCAACCCGAACGCGTCCGGCCGGCGGGAGGTGGCCCTGAGCCGGGTCGCAGCCCTCGTGATCCTGGCGGTCGGGATCTTCTTCGGCATGATCACGACCAGCATCACCGAGGCCATGATGTGGCTCGTCGGCGCCCTCTATGGCGGCTTCGTGATGGCCAACGTCCTGAAGTGGTACTGGTGGCGCTTCAACGGCTACGGCTTCTTCTGGGGCACGATGAGCGGGATTGTCAGCGCCATGGTCGTCCCCGCCGCGGCCCGGGCGGTCTACGGCCCGGACTTCAACGTCCTCTTCGCGTTTCCAGTCATATTCGCGGTCTCCGCGATCGGCTGCATCGCCGGAACCCTGCTGACGAAGCCGGAGGAGGACGCCGTCCTCATGGGCTTCTACAGGACGGTGAATCCCTGGGGCTTCTGGGGCCCCGTCCTCGGGATGGTCCGCCGCGGGGATCCGTCGTTCGAGCCGAACCGGAACTGCGCCCGCGACTGGGTCAATGTCGCGGTCGGCATCCTCTGGCAGCTTTGCCTCGTCACGGTCCCGGTCTACCTCGTCCTGCGCAGCTGGACCTGGTTCTGGGCCAGCGTGGCTGTCCTCGCCTCGACGTCCCTCTTCCTCAAGTTCAGTTGGTACAACCGCCTGGAACGGGCCCCCGTTTCGGAGCCCCGCCCATGAAGACGACCCTCACCGTCTGCGCCCTCGTCCTTGCCAGCGCCGGATTCGGCGCCGAACGCGCCACCTACAGCATTGCCGGGGGGCTCACGTCCCTCATCTCCGCGGGGACCGAGATCCCGGTCCGCGGGGAGTTCTTCCTGACCTTCACGGGGGGCGCCGCCGCCTCGATGCAGCCGCACCAGGAGCGGTCGAAGGCCGAGCGCGACGGCCTGAACCTCAAGTGGAAGGGGAGCGCGAGCTACGCCAACGGAAGCCAGTCGGAGTTCGCGCTCGCCTGGAGCGAATCCGACGCCGGGGTGCGGCTCGACGGCACCGTGACGGCTGGATCCCCGTTCCCGGGCGCCCGGGCATTCCGTTTTCCCATCGACACGGAGTCCGTCGACTACGTGGTCGACCTTCCGCGGGCGTCGTTCGCGGGCGGCCGGATCGAGCCCTCGGGAACCGCGATTCCCACGGTGAAGCCCGCGGACCCTGACTTCTTCCGCGGGACGGCCGACCGCGTTGCCGTGGTCGACGCGGCGGGCAACTGGCGCGTGGCCTTTGTCCTCGACAAGGCCCGCCCGGTCACGATCACCGACACCTGGGACCCGGCCGGCGGACGCTTCCTCCGGGTGAGGATCCAGGTGCACGCGGGCCCATGGCTGATCGGCGAACCGGCCGGCCTTGGGCTCACGCTCTCGCTCACGGGGGCCCCCCACGCCGCGCCCGTCCGGCTGGAGGCCGATCCCTCGCAGATACGGTATCCATTCGATGGTTTTGGGGGCAACTTCCGGGCGTACCGGGACACCCCGGTCATCGACTACACGCTGTCCAACCTGCGCGTCACCCGGGCGCGGATCGATTTCAACGCCCTAGCCTGGGACCGCGAGCGCTGGTCGGGGACGCCCGACCCGCAGCTCAGGCGCACCTTTCTCCTGATGCAGCGCTTCCAGCGGGCCGGGATACCCTGGATCCTCAGCCTCTGGACGCTGCCGGAGAGGTTCTACACGGACCCGAACCAGAGGCCGTTCGGGTCCTTCGGGCGCACCATCGCGCCCGAGAAGTGGCCGGAGTTCATCGACCTTCTCGGGAGCTACCTCATGTACCTGAAAAACAACTACGGGGTCGAGCCCGACTTGTTTTCGTTCAACGAGTCCGACCTCGGGGTGAACATCGGCTTCACCCCCGCGACCCATGCCGAGGAGATCCGGCGGATTGGGTCCTATCTTGAGACCCTCGGCCTCAGGACCCGGATGCTCCTCGGCGACACGGCGAACCCGCGCGACTCGCACAAGTTCGCGCTTCCCACCGCCGCGGACCCGGGGGCGATGCGCTACGTGGGGGCGGTCTCCTTCCACAGCTGGGGCAACGGGACGCCCGAGCAGTACGGTGCCTGGGGCGACCTCGCCGGCTGGCTGGGCCTTCCCCTGATCGTGGCCGAGGCCGGCGTCGACCCCGGGGCCTACCAGAACGCGGCCTACGACAGCTTCGCCTACGGCCTCCGCGAGGCCCGGCAGTTCCAGGAGCTGCTCCGGTTTGCGCGCCCGCAGTCCATCCTCTACTGGCAGTTCACCGACGACTACGCTCTCGTGCATGTCGGGCCGAAGGGGGAAATCGAACCCACGGGCCGTTTCTGGATGATGAAGCAGTTTGCGAACCTGTCCCCCGCCAAGGGCGGCGTCATCGCGACCGGGAGCGACCAGCCCGACGTCCTCATCAGCGGCTTTGCCCGGGGCACCGCAATCGCGGTCCATATCCTGAACACCGGCCCGGAGCGCGACGCCACGCTCTCAGGGCTGGCCCAGGGAACTTGGAGGAGGGTCACCACGACCGAGCCGGCCGGTTATCAGGAAGCACAGGAGAACCTGGCCGGCCCGGAAGGGCACTTGCACCTCCCGGCCCGGAGCCTGACGACCCTCGTTCGCGACTAGCAGCTACTTGCCGCCGTACCAGAAGCCGCGCTGCCAATTGTGCTCGCGCAGCTTCTCCAGCAGCGGCGCGGGCATGGGCGGGAGGGCGCTCACGGCGCAGTTGGCCTCCGCCTGGGCGGGGCTGCGCATGCCCGGGATCACGGTGCTCACGGCCGGATGGGCCAGGGCGAACTTGATCGCCGCCTGCGGGAGCGTGTAGCCGCTTCCCTCGATCGTGGCCTTCACCTTTTCGGCCCGGGCCACGGCGCGCTCGAGGCGGTCGCCCGCAAAATAGCCCTGCCGGAAATCCCCGTCGGGGAACCGGGTCTCCCTCGTCCACTTTCCGGTCAGCGCGCCCTCGTCGAACACGACCCGGACGATGATCCCCACGTTGTGGAGCAGGGCGGCGGGGAGAAGCTCGGCGGCGGGCTCCTGCTCGAAGATGTTGTAGATCACCTGGACCACGTCCACCCAGCCGTCGCGCATCAGGTCGATGACGGCGTTCTGGTCGTGCTCGGGGGTGGAGACGCCGATGAACCGGATCTTGCCCTCCTCCCTGAGCTTGCGCAGGACCGCGAAGGGCTCGGGGTTCCGGTTCCAGGCGCGCGTCCACGTGTGCAGCTGGAGGAGGTCGATCGTGTCGGTGCCGAGGTTTTTCAGCCGCTGCTCGACGTTTTCCCGGAGATAGCTCTCCGGATAGCGCTCCGAGGCCACGCAGTAGGGGGAGGGCGGCCAGTGCCCCGGCATCTTCGGGGGCGTCTTTGTCGCGACGATGACCTTCCCGCTCCGCCCGCGGAGGGCCTGCCCGATCAGGCGCTCGCTCTTCCCGTCGCCGTACCCGGCCGCGGTGTCGATGAAGTTGACCCCCAGGTCGAGCGCCCGGCCAAGGGCCGCCAGGGATTCCGCCTCGCTCTGGGGCCCCCAGCTTCCGCCGATGGCCCAGGCGCCGAATCCGATTTCCGAAACCGAGAGGTTGGTTTTTCCCAGCAGTCGATGGTTCATTTTTTTTGGGGGGTGGCGGAGAAGCTCCGCCATTTCGCGAGAGGCAGGTTGGCGAGCGCGATCAGGGCCAGCTGGCTCGCCACAAAGGCGGTCAGCCACCAGAACGCGGCCTCCGTGAAACCGTAGCTGTGCAGGCCCACGCCGAGCATGTTCGTCCCGAACCAGCTCCAGCTGGTGACGATGTTGCCGAAGATCGCCAGGCACATGAGCCCGCGCTGCCGGATCACCCCGCCCCAGCGGGCGTGGAGGATCAGGGCGTTCCAAAGGACGATCATGACCGCGCCATTCTCCTTGGGATCCCATCCCCAGAACCGGCCCCAGGACTGGTCGGCCCAGATGCCGCCGAGGACGGTTCCCACGAAGCTGAACAGCGTGGCGAAGCAGACGATCCCGTAGACCATCCGCGCGAGCGCGTCGGCGGTCTCCCTGTCGAGCGACTTCGTGAAGACCCCTCGGATCACGTAGATGAGGGCGAGGCAGCCCGCGAGGAAGGTCGAGGCGTAGCCCGTGGTGACGACCACGACGTGGGTCCCGAGCCAGAAGTTCGAATCCAGCACGGCGCGCATCATTTCCATCGTGTCGCCGCCGAGGGCCAGGTGGTGCGCGATGATCAGGGTGGAGAAGCCGATCAGCCCCGCGGCCACACTCCCGATGGCGTTCCGGTAGATGACCTCGAGGACGATGCAGAGGGCGGCGGCCCCCCAGCCGATGAAGAGCGCCGAGGAGTACAGGTTGGTCACGGGGGGCCGGCCCTCAAGCCACATGCGAACCAGGATACCCGCAGTGGCGGCGGCCCACGCGACGGCCACAAGCAGGAAGGCGCTCCTGCCCAGCGGCT
>CAZGOX010000046.1:0-9175 GCA_964527955.1 uncultured Opitutaceae bacterium
CTGCATGCCGGTCGATAGCTCGCCGGAGGAACGAAGTCAACCGGAGCGGGTTCGCCAAGGCACCGGCAGGCCCGCTAGCGCACGGTGACCACGGTCGTGCAGGGCAGATTGTCCGAGGACGGTCCGGCCGCGATTTCGTAAGCTCCGGGATCCACCGTGTACCCCCCGGCGGCATCATCCCAGCGGCGGAACTCCCCAATGCGAACGGGTATCTCCACCGAAACGGACGCACCGGCCCGAATGGTCACCCTGCGAAAGCCGACCAGCCACTCAAGCGGCATCGGGACCGGAGGATGCTCCGCCCGGGCATACACCTCGACGACCTCGTCGCCGTCCCGGGATCCGGTGTTTCTGACCCGCACCCGGACGGCCAGCGTGTCCTCGGCTTTCGCCTCCCCTTGGGACGCGCCGATGCCGTCGTAGGCGAATGTCGTATAACTCAGACCATGGCCGAAAGCGTACAGCGGCTTCCCCGCGAAGTATCGATAGGTCCGGTTCGCCATCGAGTAGTCCTCGAACGGGGGAAGGTCGGAGTCGGCGCGGTAAAACGTGACGGGAAGGCGGCCGGCTGGATTCGTTTCTCCCAGGAGCGCCTCCGCGACCGCGTCGCCGCCGCGCTGGCCGTAGTACCACGCGACGAGCACGGCACCTGCCTTCGACACGTCGAACGACAGGGCGCTTCCCGTGGTCAGCACAACCGTCACGGGCTTCCCGAGGGCGGCGACCGCGTTGAGAAGCTCCCTTTGGGGGGCTGGAAGAAGGATGGAAGTGCGGTCTCCGCCGTGGAAGCCCTCCGCCTCCAGGCGCATTTCCTCGCCCTCGACATCCGGCGTCAGACCGAGAACGAGGACAATATGGTCAGCCCGGCGCCCGGCGGCCATCGCGCGATCCAGGGACGGCGCGGCGTCGGCCGGGACGTTCGGCGCGCCGGCCTGTTGGCCCAGGCCACTGACCAACGGCACACCGGGCTCGTAGAGAACGGTGATGCCGAGCCGGGCAAGCCTGGCGCGGATGCCCGCGAGCAGCGTCACGGGCCGGACCGGCGTGCCGTTGTAGTTTCCGAGGAGGGCCGGCATGCTGTCTGCGGTCGGGCCGATGATCGCCACGGTCTTGATCTTTGCAGGATCCCATGGGAGCACGCCGTCGTTCTTGAGCAAGACCAGGCTTTCCCGCGAGGCCGTCAGCGCCAGTGCGTCGTGGGCGGCGGAGTCGACTTCGGATATCGGAATCGCCGTGTAGGCTACGGCCCCGGGAGGATCAAACTGGCCGAGCCTGAAGCGAAGACGAAGCAGCCGGCCCAGCGCTTGGTCGATATCGTCCTCGGTCACCAATCCCCTGCGCAGGGCCTCCGGCAGGGCCTGGTACGTCGTGCCGCTGCAGAGGTCGGTGCCGGCCTTGATGGCATCCGCGCTCGCTTCGGCCGCGTCCCTGGCAAAATGGTGCCCCTCGGCATTGTAGATGTCCGCAACGGCGTCTACGTCGCCGACCACGGCTCCGCGAAACCCCCAGTCGCGGCGGAGGATGTCCGTAAGAAGCCGCCGGTTGGCGGGTGAGGGAACGCCGTCGACCGCGTTGTAGGAGCTCATCAGCGAGGATACCCCCCCGTATCGCACCCCGGCCTCGAAGGCCGGAAGGTACGTCTCGTGCAGGTCGCGCTCGGAGATCACGGCGTTGAATCGATGCCGGAGCTGCTCGGGGCCGCTGTGGACGGCAAAATGCTTGAGGGTCGATACCGTCTTCAGGTAGCGAGGGTCATCGCCCTGCAGGCCGCGGACAAAGGCTACCGCGAAGCGACCGGTCAGGAACGGATCCTCCCCGTAGGTTTCCTGGCCGCGCCCCCATCGGGGATCCCGAAAGATGTTGATGTTGGGCGACCAGATGGTGAGGCCCTGGTAGCGCGGACTCGCGCCGCCTGCGTTGCGGATCAGTTCGTTGTTCTTGGCCCTCGCCTCGGTCGAGATGACGCTCGCGATCCGCCCGTGCAGGTCAGTGTCCCAGGTTGCCGCCAATCCGATTGCCTGGGGAAAGACCGTCGCGTTTCCGTTGCGGGCCACGCCATGGAGCCCCTCGTTCCACCAATCGTACGCGGGAATCCCCAGCCGGGGAACTCCCGGAGTCGCCATCATGAGCTGGCTGATCTTCTCATCGATGGTAAGCCGATCCAACAGGTCCTGGACGCGTTGATAGAGCGGAAGTCGCGTATCCCGAAAGGGAATGGGAGGGGATTCCCCGGCTCGCAGGAGGCAGCCGCAGCCGGAAAGCAAGCATAGGAGAATAAGACGACGAATCATTGCCGGTCTGATCGAGTGCATGTTGGGGTTTCCCGCGCCACCGGCACTTGCCGAAGCGGCACTTTTGAACTATTGGGTCTGGCAGGGTGTTTTTCAACACCCTGCTAGGTCGCCCCTCCCTTCGGCAGCAACCAGGATACCTCCATGAAATCCCTCAATCTGTCCCTTGCATTGATGTTCGCGGTTGCGGCGGCCCTGCCGCTGACGGCCCAACAGAACCGGAAGAGCCCCCACGAGACCGTGAGCACGGTGCTCGGCGACCCGCACACGGGAAACCGCGTGACGATTGTCTACGGAAGGCCGTACACGAAGGACCCGAAGACAGGGCAGCCCCGGGCGATCTGGGGGTCGCTGGTGCCGTGGGACAAGGCCTACCGCCTCGGGGCCGACGAGGCGACGCTCCTCGTGCTCCAGAAGCCCGCCGTGCTCGGGGACACACCGGTGCCCGCGGGAGCCTACACCCTGTACCTGATCCCGTCCGAGACCGGGGTCTCGAAGCTTGCGATCAGCACCGACATCGGGAAGTGGGGCGTGCCGGTGGACGAGAAGCACGACCTCGCGCGAGTGGAGGTCAAAAAGGAAGCCATGGATCCGCCCATCGACCAGCTGACGGTTTCCGTCGAGAAGGACGCCTCCGGCGGCGGCCTGCTGAGGATCCGCTGGGAGGGAACCCAGTTCTCTGTGCCCGTGAAGACGCCGGCGCCCCAGGTCGAGTTTCCCCAGGCGAGCCCGCCCGCGACCCTCAAGCAGCGCATTGGCATCACGGACATCGAGGTCTCCTACTCGCGGCCCAGCGCCAGGGGCCGCGTGATGCTCGGCGGCAACAATCCATACGGCGAAGTCTGGCGCACCGGGGCCAACAGCGCGACCCGCGTCACCTTCAGCACTCCGGTCACGATCCAAGGCGCGCCCCTGGGCGCGGGCACCTATGAACTCTTCTCCATCCCCGGCAAGGACGAGTGGACCGTGATTTTCCAGAAGCCGCTCCGCCAATGGGGCGCCTACACCTATGACCCGAAGAACGACCTCCTGCGGGTCACCGCAAAACCCTCCGCGCTCTCCGAGCCGGTGGAAACCTTCACGATCGAGTTCAACAACTTTTCCGGCGGATCGGCGACGCTGAACTTCCTCTGGGAGACGACGCGCGTGCCGCTGACGGTCGACACCAACATCGTGGGCCTGCTGGTTCCCAGGGTCGAGGCGGCCATGGCGGCTCCGGGCCCCAAGCCCTACGCGGCCGCGGCCGTGTTCTATGCAGACAACAACCTCGACCTCGGCAAGGCCTCCGGGTGGATCGACGCGGCCATCGCGGAGCATCCCGACGCCTACTACCTGATTTATCAAAAGGCCCGGATCTTGGCGAAGGCCGGCGACAGGGCCGGCGCCGAGGCCGCGGCCAGGCGGTCCCTTGAGATGGCCTCAAAGGACGCCGAACCCGCCCGGAGCGAATACATCCGCTTGAACACCGCGCTCATCTCCAGCCTGAAGTGACCCGAAGCGTGCCCTCCTCCACAGGCCGCTTTCGTCGATCTGCGCTCAGCCAGGCTGTTGCCGCGTCTGTCCTGGCCGCCCTGTTTGCACCGACCGCCCCCGGTGCACCGCCCGCGCCCGAACCGGCCGCAATCGCGCAGGAGCTTCGCAGCTTCGGGGAGTTTGGGAGCGTGCTCTACATCGCGGCGCATCCCGACGACGAGGACACACAGTTGATCGCCTACCTCGCCCGCGGGAGGGCCTACCGGACCGCCTACCTTTCGCTTACGCGCGGCGACGGCGGGCAGAACCTTCTCGGGCCCGAGTTCGGCGACACCCTGGGCGCAATCCGAACCCAGGAGCTGCTGGCCGCGCGCCGCCTCGACGGAGGGCGGCAGTACTTCAGCAGGGCGCGGGACTTCGGCTACTCGAAGGACTACCGCCAGACCCTGGCGAAGTGGGACCGGGAGCAGGTGCTCTCCGACATCGTCCGCGTGATCCGCGAGTTCCGGCCGGATGTCCTGGTCACGCGGTTTCCGCCCGAGCCGGGAGGAACGCACGGCCACCACACGGCCTCCTCCGTCCTCGCGCTCGAGGCCTTCAGGCTCGCCGGCGACGCAAAGGCATTTCCGGACCAGCTGTCCGAGCTCAGGCCCTGGCAGCCGAAGCGGGTCCTCTGGGACAAGTACAACTTTGGCCGCGGCTCCCCGGACGACTCCGCTCCCGGAATCATCCACGTCAGGATCGACGGCAACGACCCAGTGACCGGGCTGCCCCTGCTCCAGCTGGCGGCGCGGAGCCGGTCGATGCACCGCACACAGGGTTTCGCGAACTTCTGGGTGGCAGGCGCGGGCTCGGGTCCCCGGGTCGAATCCTTCAAGGTGTTGGCCGGCAGCCCCGCCTCGAGGGACATCCTCGATGGGATCGACACGACATGGAACAGGGTTCCGGGAGGCTCGGAGGTGGCACGGCTCGCGGCCGAGGCCCTCGCGCACTTTGACGCGGGCGATCCCGCCGCGAGCGTTCCCGCCCTCCTGGCCATCAAGGCCATGCTGCCGGCCCTTCCTGGCGACCCCGTCGTGGACGAGAAGCGTACGGAGCTCGACGGCATCCTTCAATCCTGCCTTGGGCTTTCGGTGGAGACCGTGGTTTCCCGGCCCGACATCGTGCCCGGCGAATCGGTGACGCTGCGCTCCACGGCCCTCGTGCACTCGGGAGTTCCCGTTCGCTGGCTCGCCGTTCGGTATCCCGGGAAGACCTGCGCCGTCGGGGATGCCCTGGCCATTGGCGCAGCCTCGGTCGTGGACTCGGCATGGACATTGCCGGCCTCCACGCAGCCGACCCAGCCGTACTGGCTCAGGGCCGAGAGCACCCCTGGGATGTTCCGGGTGGACGATCCCTCGCTGATCGGCCGACCCGAGAATCCCCCGGCGATCCCCGTCGAGTACGTCCTTGAGGTCGGAGGGCAGTCGCTGGTCCTCGAGGGCGAGGCCGTCGCCATCGTTTCCGGTCCGGGGAATGCGCAGACCCGGAGGAAGCCGGATGTCGTTGCCCCCGTCTCGCTGCGTTTCGGCTCATCCGTTGCCCTTTTCGCTCCGGGATCCATGCGCAAGGTCGCCGTGGAGGTCGTGTCGTATCGCGAAGGAGCGACGGGGACGCTGCGCCTCGATGCACCCTCCTCCTGGCGGGTTTCCCCGGCGAGCCAGCCCTTCCGTCTCGCCACGGCCGGGGACCGCGCGGACTTCACGTTCGAGGTGACCGCCCCCGCCATGCAGGAAGGCTGCGAAATCCTGGCCGAGGCGGACGTGGGCGGCACTCACTTCGCGAACCAGCGCACGGAAATCAACTACGGCCACATCCCGCCGATCGTGCTCCAGCCGCCGGCCCGCCTGAAGGCGTTGAGCCTCACCCTCGCGATCCGCGGCCGCAGGGTCGGCTATCTTCCGGGCGCTGGGGACGGGACGGCCGCAAGCCTGGAGCAGATGGGGTACGCCGTGGAGCGGCTTACGGGCGCCGACCTGTCCGCGGAGCGTTTGCGCGGGCTGGATGCCATCGTGATCGGGGTGCGCGCGTTCAACACCCGGGCCGACCTCGCTGCGCATCTTCCCGACCTCTTCGCCTTCGCCGCGGCGGGAGGCACGGTGGTCGAGCAGTACAACACGCCGAACAATCTCCAGGCCCAGCCTCTGGCGCCCTTTGCGCTCAAGCTCTCCCCCAACCTGCCCAAGTACCGGGTCACCGACGAGAACGCCCCCATCACCCTCCTGGCGCCGGCGCACCCGGTCTTCAACCAGCCGAACCGCATCGGCCCGGCGGACTTTGAGGGATGGGTCCAGGAGCGCGGGCTCGACTTTGCGAGCGAGTGGGATGGCGCCCACCTCACGCCCCTGATCGCCTGCAGCGACGCAGGGGAGCCGCCTTTGAAAGGCGGCCTTCTGGTCGCGCATGTCGGGAAGGGGTATTTCGTGTACACCGGCCTTTCCTTCTTCCGCCAGCTTCCCGCCGGGGTTCCCGGCGCCTACCGCCTGTTCGCCAACCTGGTGTCCCTTGGAAAATGACTGAGCCCGACAACGACGACTCGACCGGCCTTCCCTGGCCGCGTCGTTGGGCCGGCGTCTATGGGCTGGTCCTGGTTGTCTTCGTCGCCTGGGTCGTCCTCCTGGCCGCGCTCACCCGGATGTTTTCGTGAACGCCCTCGACTACATCATCCTTGTCGGGACGATGCTGGCGATCGCCGGCCACGCGATCTGGAGCACGCGGGGTCCCCACGACCTGAACCGCTACCTGAAGGGAGCGAGCGGGACCCGGTGGCTGACGATCGGGCTCTCGGTCATGGCCACGCAGGCGAGCGCCATCACGTTCCTCTCCACGCCCGGGCAGGGGTACGAGAGCGGCCTCGGCTTCGTCCAGAACTACTTCGGCGCTCCGCTCGCCCTGATCGTCATCGCCATCGTTTTCCTGCCCATCTACAGCCGCCTCAAGGTCTACACGGCCTATGAATACCTGGGGCACCGCTTCGACCCCAAGACCCGGCTCCTCGGGGCCGGGCTCTTCCTGCTGCAGCGCGGCCTCGGGGCCGGAATCACGATCTACGCCCCGGCGATCGTCCTCTCCACCGTCATGGGCTGGAGGCTCGACGCCACGATTGTGGCCAGTGGGCTCCTGGTCGTCGCCTACACCGTGGCCGGCGGATGCGACGCCGTGAACCTGACCCACAAGTTCCAGATGGGGGTGATCTTCGCCGGCATGATTGCGGCCTTTGTCGTCCTCCTGGCCAGGCTGCCCGCCGGCCTGACCTTCTCCGACACGCTCACGCTAGCCGGAGGATTCCACAAGCTTCAGGCCGTGGACCTTTCCCTGGACCCGGACCGGCGCTACACCCTCTGGTCGGGGCTCCTCGGCGGCATGTTCCTCGCCCTCTCGTACTTTGGCACCGACCAGTCCCAGGTGCAGCGCTACCTCTCGGGAGGATCCCTCCGCGAGAGCCGCCTAGGCCTGATGTTCAACGCGGTCTTCAAGATTCCGCTGCAGTTTTTCATCCTGCTGCTGGGCGTCCTGATCTTCGTATTCTACCAGTTCGAGCGCCCGCCGGTGTACTTCAACAAGGCGGCCTGGAGCAGCGAGGCCTCGCGAGTCGCGCCCGGGCGGCTGGCTGCACTTGAGGGGGCCTTCACCCGGGCGCATGTCGCCGAGCGGGCCCAGATCGAGGCCTGGATCAAGGCGCGGCACGCGGGCAATCCCACGGCGGAGTCCGCCGCCCGGGCGGCTGCGCTCGCCGCATACGGGCGGCTCGCCTCCGTCAGGGCCGAGACCAAGTCGGTGCTGGACGCGGCCAATCCGGGCGCCCGGGCCAACGACACCGACTACGTTTTCATCACCTTCATTCTGGACCATGTGCCCCACGGCTTCATCGGGCTCCTGGTCACCGCCTTCTTCTGCGCGGCCCTTTCCTCCAAGGCAGGCGAGCTGAATGCATTGGGCTCCACGACGACCATCGACGTGTACCGGCATCTCGTGAAGCGCGACGCCTCCGACGCGCACTACGTCGTCGCCTCGAAGTGCTTCACGGCATTCTGGGGCCTGGTCGCAATCGGGTTCGCCCTGTTCGCGAACCTGACCGAGAACCTGATCCAGGCGGTCAACATCCTGGGCTCGGTGTTCTACGGCGTTGTGCTTGGTCTCTTCCTCACGGCGTTCTTCCTGAAGCGCGTCGGCGGCACGGCGGTGTTCTGGTCGGCCCTCGCGGCCCAGGCTCTCGTCTTCGCGCTCTATTTCAACCTCAGCATATCCTACCTCTGGTACAACGTGATCGGCTGCGCGGCCTGCATGGCCTTCAGCCTGCTCCTCCAGGCGGCGATCGACCTCGGCCGAAGGGGCCGGCAAACCGCATGAGCAGCCCCGTCATCTGCTTCGGACAGCAGCCCTGCGGATTCTTCCCACGGCGGTTTCTGGCGGCCAAGGTCTTTACGGCCCGGCGACTCCAGGCGGAGCTTGGCGGCGAAATCGTCTTCTTTTTCCACGACAGCGACCACGACCCTCGCGAGACGCAGACCCTGCTCCGCGACCGCCAGACAGGGCAGCCCCGGAAGATGAACTTCTCCTTCGAGAACAGGCTTCAGCGCAAGTTCTCGCCGCTCTACCTGAAGCGCATCCCGGCCGGCTGGCGCGACATGACGGCCCGGCAACTCCCCGCCTATGTCGATCCGAAATGGGTCGAGGCCTTCCGGGGGGTGGCGGTCGGGCTGGTGGCGGACTTCTGCCTGGAGATGTACCGCAGGATGGGCCTCCTGGGAGGGATCCGGATTGCGCGCTCCAGCGACCCGTCCTTCCGCCGCGCGGCGTGCGGGGTGGACGAATTCTTCGTAGACGTGCCGCACGGGGGTGAGACCGTGCGCGCCCGTTTCAAGGATGGCGCGTTGCAACTGCACCAGGGAGGGGCTTCATTTCTCACCCTTCCCCCCGTGGCCTTCGACAAGTCCCAAGTGAGCCCCGCCCGAGACTCCCGCCTGCGCTGGATGCAATCCGTCGTCCGGTGCACGCACTACGTGGCCGGCGCCGGCGAGCAGGCCTACCTCCGGCGCGAGGACGCCCCCGAGATCACCTTCGTGAACCGCGACGCCATCGACCGCGCCGACGAAGCCTATGTCGAAGCCGCCGACTGACCTTCCCCCCGTTCTCGCCTTCGGCGCCCATCCCGACGATATTGAGTTCGGGTGCGGCGGCGTGATCGCGAGGGAGACGCGCGCCGGGCGGCGCGCCCACTTTGTAGTCTGTTCCCGTGGCGAGTCCGCCTCCCGAGGCACCCCCGCGGTGCGCTCCGCGGAGGCAAGGAAGGCCGCCGCGCTCCTCGGGGCCACCCTGGAATTCGTGAAGCTCGACGGGGACGCGCAGCTGGATGTGAAGGCCGCGCATGC
>CAZGOX010000046.1:9275-13355 GCA_964527955.1 uncultured Opitutaceae bacterium
GGCCGCGCATGCCTCACAGCTGTCCTTCCGCAGCCATTCCGATCTCCAGCTCGCCCGGGCCCGAGTCCACGGACTACGCGCCGGCGTCGCCTACGCCCAGGCCCTCTACCCGAACGACCCCCTGGTCTTTGGATCGCTGGCGGGCCTTCTCGGCTCGGCCCGCCGCTTCTGACATGACGCCCGGCCGCCCTCTCAGGATCGGCATCACTTGCTATCCGTCCGTGGGCGGAAGTGGCATCCTTGCCTCCGCGCTCGGCGAGGAGCTCGCCCTCCGCGGGCACGAGGTTCACTTCATAAGCTACGAACGGCCCTTCCGCCTGCCCTGGGGGGCCCCTCGGATCTTCTTCCACCCCGTCGCGATCAACGACTACGGGCTCTTCAAGTACCCGGACTACACCCTGCCCCTCTCCGTGAAGATGGCCGAGGTGAGCCGCAACCACGGGCTCGACATCCTCCACGTCCATTACGCCGTCCCCCATGCCACGGCGGCGATCCTGGCCCGGTCGATGCTCCCGGCCGGCGATGGCCCCAAAGTTGTGACCACGCTCCACGGCACGGACACGACGCTTCTCGGCCGCGACCCGGGCTACGGGCCCGCGATCCAGCATGCGCTCGAGAAATCGGACGCCGTCACCACCGTGTCGGCCTATCTGAAGCGCGAGACCGAGGAACTGCTGCCCGTGACGCGGCCCATCGAGGT
The DNA here is from genome assembly GCA_964527955.1 of uncultured Opitutaceae bacterium. Classification (GTDB taxonomy): domain Bacteria; phylum Verrucomicrobiota; class Verrucomicrobiia; order Opitutales; family Opitutaceae; genus Palsa-1447. The sequence goes on from CAZGOX010000046.1 coordinate 9,976, forward strand.
TATCCACAACTTCTTCGAGCCCCACCCGGCCAAGCGGTCCCGCGAGGAGGTGCGGCGCGAACTCGGCATCGGGAGCGAGGTCATGCTGCTGCACTCCTCGAATCTCCGCCCGCCCAAGCGGATCGACATCCTCCTCGAAGGCGTCGCCCGCATCCGGCCGAAGGATTCCTTCAAGCTCGTGATCCTCGCCGGGGCGGACTTTTCGCCCTTCGCCGCGGAAGTCCGCCGCCTTGGGCTGTCCGACCGCGTGATCGTGCGCGAGCAGGTGAGCGACATCGAGGACTACCTCCAGGCCGCCGATGCCGGCATCTTTACCTCGGAGATGGAAAGCTTCTGCCTGAGCCTGCTTGAGACCATGTGCCTTTCCTGCCCCAGCGTGGCGACGGCGGTCGGCGGGATCCCTGAGGTCGCGGTGTCGGGAGCCTCGGCCCTTCTGGTGCCTCCCGGCGACGCCGATGCCGTGGCCCGCGCGGCCGAGAGGCTGATTGGGGACACGGCCCTCAGGTCAACGATTGGCAAGGCCGCGCGCCAGAGGGCCCGCGAACTCTTTTCTGCAGACGCCATCGTGCCGCTCTACGAGCGGCTTTACAGGAGGGTGTGCGGGGGTTGAATCTTCACCCGTGGTCTTGCGCTGATGCGCCAAGTCATGGCCTCCGATCTCAGCTTTGTGTTTCGCCGGATGCGGCGCCAACGGGCCTTTACGGCGGTAACGGTCCTGACCCTGGCGCTGGGCATCGGGGCGGCCGTATCCATCTTCAGCGTCACCGACTGGATCCTCTTTCGGGAATCCCGCTTTCCCGCGGACGTGTTTCTGGTCGGGGGGCAAAGCGACGAGTCCCCTTCCATGCCGATACGCTTCGACTTCATGGTGCGCGCCTACAAGGAGGGGTCGAACGCGATTTCTGAATGGGCCAAGGCGGCTTCCATGGTCGGCAACATCGAGGTCGACGGGCAACCGTTGGCCACCAACTGGCTCGGGGTCAGTTCCAACCTCTTCCCGATGCTCGGGATCTCCCCGGGGCTGGGGCGGGGCTTCCTTCCGGGCGAGGACGTCGAGGGCTCAGACCGTGTCGTGATCGTGAGCCGGCAGTTTTGGCAGAAGCACCTCGGCGGAAGGGCCGATGCGCTCGGCCGCACGATCCGGGTCGGCGACGCAGTCTGCACGGTGGTCGGCGTTCTTCGCCCGTCCCAGGCGCTGCCGCCCTATTTCTATCAGGATGTTTTCCGGCCCCTCGCCTATAGGTACAACCCAAAGGAGCCGTGGATGCCCAATCTTTTTGTCCTGGGTCGGTTGCACCCCGGCTTCACGCGCGAGGAAGCCCAGCGGGCCCTGCAGGCCGTGAAGATCGATGCTCCGCCCGAATTAAGCCAATTCCTGACCCATGACCGGCCCGTGCTCTCCAGCATGGGTGAGTTGGACCAGGTGATGCACGTCGAGATCTACTGGGTCATGCTGGGCGCAGTGATCTTTCTCTACGCCATCGCCTGCCTGAATGCATCGAACCTCATGCTTGTCCGCATGCTGGGACAGCGGCGTGAGCTCAGCATCCGGCTGGCCCTTGGCGGCGGCCGCTGGCGCATCATTCGACTGCTGGCCGTGGAGAGCCTTGTGCTCTCGATTCTCGCTTCCTTGGCCGGCGCGCTCATCGCAACCTGGTTCTTCCCCCTGCTCCTCAGGGCTGCGGGAGATTCATTCTTCACCGTCGATTGGACGTCGTGGGAGCTCAACTGGGGCGCCATGGTGGTGCCCTGTGTGCTTACGGTCGCGACAAGCCTCGTCATCGTCGCGGTCCCGGCCGTCCGCGTCCTCAGGGCCGACATCTCAGCCGGCCTCAAGGACGGAGGAGCGGCGCTGGGGGAAAGTCGGGCGCTGGGCCGCATTCGCGGATCCTTTGTTGTCCTTCAGGCCGCCTTCGCCGTCATCCTGCTCGCAGGAGCGGGCTTGATGATCCAAACGCTCCATAACCTGGAGAAGGTGGATCTCGGATTCGATCCGGCGGGCCGCGCCAAGGTCCAGCTTTCCCTCCCCCCGGACTACCCGACCGACTGGATTCCATGCCTCGCCCGGCTGCATGAAATCCAGGCTGAGCTGCAGGGCGTTCCGGGCGTGCAGGCTGCCGATTTCGGAACGGATGTCCTCCTGCCCGGATACTTTTTCCCGACGGAGACGATCGCCGGTCCGGGCGGCAAACCGGTCAGGGCCGCCATGGCCGGGTTTAACATCGGCTACCAGGACGCCTCGGGCTTGGTGCTCCGGCGCGGTCGCTGGCTCTCCAGGCAGAACGGAAATGAGATCATGGTCAACGAGTCGCTGGCCCGGGCGCTCTGGCCGGGCCAGGATCCCGTCGGCCGGCTCGTGCGACCCGAACGCGTCAACGAAAGCTCCGGCGGCGCGTGGAAGGGCTGGGTCGTGGACGGGGTCGTGGGCGATGTCCGGGCCACCGTGCGCGACGCCCCCGGCCCGTACATCTACGGACCCGAGGGCTGGGGCCCGAGGGGCTTCACCTCCTTCATCGTTCGCCTCTCGCGCAACTACGATGAGGCTTTCGCCGGCCTCATCCGCAAGAAACTCTACGCCTACGATCGACGGATCGTGGTCACGGAAATCCAGCCGCTGAGCCAGCTGCGGGACAACCAGTTGTGGGCGGAACGCATGGCGAACTCGGTCCTCAAGGTGCTCGCCGGCATCGCGCTCACCCTGACCGTGGTGGGCATTTTCTCGGTGCTCGCCTACACCGTCGACCGGCGCATGGGAGAATTCGGGGTTCGCATGGCGCTCGGCGCCACGCGGCGGGACTTGGTGGGCCTTGTATTGCAGCGAGGAGTCTCCCTGACTTGCGTCGGCATTGTGCTTGGGTTGGGAGGGGCCCTTGCGCTCACCCGTTACCTGCAGAGCCTGCTGTTCAAGATCTCCTCACAGGATCCTCTGGTGTTGGGCGCCGTCGGAGTGATCCTGCTCCTGACCTCGGTCGCGGCCTGTCTTCTACCCGCCCGTCGGGCAGCCAGGGCGGACGTGTCCCGGCTCCTTAAGTCTGAGTAGGCCTGTACCTCTTCGCCAGAAACCCCGTTGCGGCCTCAAGGTCGATGTCCGCAATGAGCAGGCCCTCCTTGCCGTAGGGCTGATAGGCCATCAGAGTGCCGTCGGGCCGTGCGATCGCCGAGGTTGTCGCCGATCCGGCACCCGCGCAGTTCACGCTCGCGAAATAGCAGGTGTTTTCCGCCGCGCGGCACAGGATCGCCTTTTCATGGAAGGAATTCGAGGGATCGGCAAAGCCGGCCTTGTAGGCCCCGGGCTTCTCTTCATCGAAATGCGGATGGAACACGATGTGCGCGCCGTTCCTCGCCGCCCAGCGGACCGTCTCGGGATAGCGCCAGCCCTC
>CAZGOX010000047.1:0-13237 GCA_964527955.1 uncultured Opitutaceae bacterium
GAGGACGCGGACAGCGCCGTGGCCGCAAGCCCGGGCACCCATGCCGAGGGCGCCTACTACGTCTGGACCGCCCCGGAGGTGGAGGCCGTCGTCGGCCCGGAGGCCTACCCACTGGTCTGCCACGCCCTCGGGATCGAGCCGGGCGGGAACACGCCGCCCGAGGTTTCCGACGAGCTGGGGGGCTGGAATGTCCCCTACCGCGCCCATACCCCGGCCGAGTGCGCGGCCAGGTTCGGACTGGACGAAGCCAGGGCGAAGTCGGCGCTCGCGGCCGCGTTTGGCCGGCTCCGCGAAGCCCGCGGGAGACGCCCGCGCCCGTTTCGCGACGAAAAGGTGCTCGCCGGGTGGAATGGAATGGCGATCTCGGCCCTTGCCCGGGCCTCCCAGGCCTTCGGCGATCCCAACTATGCGGAGGCGGCCGTGCGGGCGGCAGGCTTCCTGCGCTCAAACCTCTTCGACCCGGTCACGGGACGGCTTTCGCGCAGCTTTTGCATCGGCGCCAGGGACGAGCGCGGCTTCGCCGAGGACTACGCCTTCGTTGTGCAGGGCCTGCTCGACCTCTACGAGGCGACCTTCGACGTCCGCTGGCTTGGGTGGGCGGCCCAGCTCCAGGAGACCCAGAACCTCCTGTTCTGGGATCCCGCGGGCGGCGGGTACTTCTCCAATGCAGACGGCGACGCTAGCGTGCTGCTGCGCCTGAAGGACGCCAGCGACGGCGCGGAACCCTCGGCGAATTCGATCTCGATACGGAACCTCGTCCGCCTGTCCGTCCTCCTGCGCCGCGACCCGTGGCGGAAGCTGGCGGCGGACACGCTGGCGTCATTCGGCCCCGACCTGGACCGTTCGCCCACGGGCCTTCCGATGATGATCGCGGCCGCCGGCTGGCTCGAGGGCACGCCCAAGGAAATCCTGGTGGTCGGCGGTGCCGACGCCGGCGACACGGCCCTGCTGGTCGCGGAGGCGCGCCGGCGCTTCCTGCCGCGGCACGTCCTCATCCGGATCGACGCCGGAAGCCGCCCCTTTTTCGCCGCGACGATGCCCGAGGGCGAGGAGTTGCCAGCGGACGCAGTTGCGGCGACAGCCTACGTTTGCGAAAACTTCGCGTGCCACTCCCCTGCCTCGGATCCCGCGGCGCTCGGCCGCCTGCTCGGGGGAGCGGCCCAGTCCGGCCGGTGACCCGGCCCGATCTTCCTAGCGGGGGGCCGCGAGGTCGCGCAGGAAGATGGCGGCCGCTGCGGAAACATTCAGGGACTCCATGCTCCCGCCCCCCGGAATCGTCGCGAGGCGGGTGCAGGCGGCAGCCGTTTCCGGGACGAGGCCGCGCTCCTCATTGCCGAGCACGAGCGCCCAGGGGGTTCCGCCAGGCGCAGCCCGGGGCGCGGCGGCCCTGCCTCCCCGCGTAGCCGCCCCGATGACATCGAATCCCGCCTCCGCGAGCGCCCGCAAAAACGCCGGAATTTCCCGGACCGCGCGGACCTCAACAAATTCCAGACCCCCCTCCGCCACCCGGTAGGCCGCGTCGCCGGGGCGCGCCGCGGCCGGATCGCCGTCGATCACAAGCCGCGCAACCCCGAAAAACGCCATCGTCCGGGCGATGGCCCCGAGGTTGTGGGCGTTGCCAATCCGATCGAAGACAACGAGGGGCTCCTTCCGCTTGGCCCACTGCCCGATTTCGGACTCCGTGATGTCGCGCGCGGGAGGATTCGTCACCACAGCGACGATCCCCCCATGATGCACCGTGCCGGCGATCTTCTCGAGTTCGACCGGTTCGACGCACCTGTAAATCTTCCGGAGGCCGGCCAGCGCCTTGCACATGAGGCCGATCTTTCGGGAAGTCGCCTCGTCAAAGTAAAGCCGCAGGATCGTCGAGGCGTCCTTCTTGAACCGCGCCTGCACGGCCGCCAGGCCACAGATCCTAAGCTCGTCGTTCTTCATTCCGGCAGGCTATCGGATGCGGTGACCGCATCGCGATCATGATATCTTGGCACATGAACCATCGACTTCGCGGCCTCCAACCCTCCTTGGCTCACTGCCGGCCAAACCTTGCGCATCCCCGCGCTCGCCAGCGCGAGCGCCACGAGGGAATTCGCCGGCATCAGCACCGCCGCGATCAGGGGATTCATCCTTCCCGCGAGCGCCCAGCCGACGGCTACCACGTTGTAGGCAACGGAAAAGACAAGGATCACCGTCTGGGTGCGGCGGCGAACGTCGTTGACGGCAAACAGCGCCCGGATGCCGCCGATCCCGCTCCCCAGGTAGTAGAAGTCCGACTTCCGTTCGAGCACGCCGCGGTGGATGACCGGCGTCCCCCGGCACAGGGCCCGGTCGAAGGCGAGGCTGTCGTTCGCGCCGTCGCCGATCATGAGCGCGTCGTCCGCGCCGTGCCTGTCGAGCCACCGCGCCTTGGCGTCCGGCGAGAGGGCCCCGATCGCGCAGTCCGCGGGCAGGCCGAGCTCCGCCGCGAGGCGGGCCACCCTTTCGCCGTTGTCCCCGCTGAGGATCTGCACGGTGAACCCTGCCGCACGCAGGGCCGCGACCTCGCCCCTCGCATCCGGCCGCGGCTGGTCCGAGAGGCGGAAGCGCGCGACCGCCCTGCCGGAACACGCAAGTTCCGTGGCGCCCCCCTGGGCCGGATCCGCCCCGGCGCGCCAGCCGGGACGCCCAAGCGACCACGGGCCGATCTCGAGCCCGAAACCCGGGGTCTCGCGAACGTCGCCTGGCAGGGCCTCGACCGGGCCGAGCGCCACGAGGTTGGCGAGGAGGCATTGGCTGACCGGATGCGCGCTTTCGCGGACCAGCGCCAGGAGAGCCGAGCGGGCCGGGCCGTCGAGCCCGGCGAGCTCCTCCGGATTCAGGAGCACGGGGTTCTCGAACGTGAGCGTCCCGGTCTTGTCGAAGACGATCTTTCTGACCCGGCCAAGGCTCGCCCAGAGGTCGTTCTCGCGGACGAAGATTCCCCGCCGCCGGAGCGCCGTCGTGGCCATCTCCTCGGCGAGGGGAAAGGCGAGGCCCACCGCGCACGGGCAGGAAACCACCAGGACCGCCACGACCACGGACCACGTTCTCGGGGCATCCGACGTCCGAAGCCACCAAAAGATGCCTGCCGCCGCCGCCGCCAGCAGGATCCCGGCGAGATAGCCGCGGACCACCCTCTCCAGGAAACGCTGCCGCCGGCCGGTCCGCTCCACGGGCCGGATGAGCCGCGACAGCAGCGACTCGTCCCACGCCTCGAGGGCCTCCAGTGCGACCGGGCCGCGCGCGACGTTCACCGCGCCCGAGGACACCCGCTCCCCGGGCCGAAAGACCCGCGGCTCCGCCTCCCCGCTGATCGAGGCCAGCGAAAACTGGCCGTCGGATCCCGTGAGCCGCGACTCCACGGGAACCGTCTGGCCCGGGAGGACCAGGAAGCCCGAACCCGGCCTCAGCTGCTCCCTGGGCATCTCCGTCCCGTCGGCCCGGCGCACCCTTTGCGTCCCCGGGGTGCCCCGCAGCAGCCGGCTGCGATTGCGCTCGACCGCCGCCGTCTGCGCCCAGCGACCGACCAGCATCAGGAGGATGAAGGTCGAGACAAAATCGAAATACACGAAGCGGTCGCGGCCGGCGATCCAGCCATACAGCGAGCCAAGATAGGCTCCCGCGATCCCGATGCCGATCGGCAGGTCGAGGTGCATCAGGCCGTGGCGCGCGGCCTGCCACGCGCGCCCCAGGAAATAGCTGCCCCCGACCAGGAAGCTCAACGTGGCAAAGGCGAGCGACAGGGTCCCGAACAGGTGTGCGTAGGGATAGGTCTTCAGCATGCCGAAGTACCCAGGCAGGGTGAAAAGCATTACGTTCATCGCGAAGGCCGCGCACAATCCGACGCGGCGCACCAGGTCCCTGCTCTCGGGATCGGCCCTCCCCGGATCGTTCGGCCCGACCAGGTACCCGAAGGACTGAAGTTTTCCGGCAAAGGCCGCGGCGGAGAATTCCCCTGCGACCCAGCGGAGCCGCGCGGTGCCGTACTGGGCGTTGACCGTGCAGCCGCGGGCGCCCGGCTGCTGGCGGTACAGGCGCTCGATCAGCCACACGCACGCCGCGCATGAAATCCCCTGCAGGTCGAGGACGACCTCGGGCGTGGAGGCGGCCGCGGCCGCCCGCGCCTCGGCCTCCCGCTGCAGCTCCACGAGCCAGGAATGGTCGCGGATCTGGAAGACGGCGGGATCCGCTGGCACCGTCACCGCGTCCTTCAGGCTGTAGAATCCGTCCAGGCCGTGCTCATGCACGAGCCGGTGGACATAGGCGCACCCCGCGCAGCAGAAGCCGCCCGCGACCCTGCGCGACCCCCCAAGGGGCGCGCCGCAGTGCCTGCAGGCCGTCACGGGCTTGCCGGCTGCAGGGCGTGGGGCTGGCTCGAGAACGGCGGTCATGGCGGCTTCAGAAGCAGACAAGCGTGGAGGGATCCGGCCCGGGGAAACCGAGGGTTGCCCTCAGGCGCCAGGTGACCACGACCGCCGCGGCGAGCGCCAATACGATCCTTGAGCGCTCCAGCAGGATTGGCGAAAAGCGGGCCTGCACACGGTGAAACTGCGACTGCACGAGCCAGAGCAGCGGGACGGTCCCGAGGCCAAAGGCCAGCATGAACTCCACGCCGCGCAGCGCAGAGCCCGAGAGAAGGGCGAGCGCCGCGACAAAGTACAGGGGTCCGCACGGGAGAAGGGGGGTCGCCGCCCCGAGGAGCGCCGCAGCCCGGACGCGCGAGCCCTTCCCCAGACGCACCCGCAGGCCCCAGGCGAGTCGTCCGAGCGCGGGAACCCGCGGCAGGTGGCGGTCCCAGCGCAGGGCCAGCCCCACGAAGAGCACCACCATCAGCCATGGCGTCCAGCGAAGCGACGAATGGGAGACCCAGGTCAGCGGCTCGCGGCCGAGGCCGCCCGCGATCGCGCCGAGCCCCGCGTAGCTTGCAAGCCGGGCGCAATGGTAGGCCGTGCTCGTCATCCGCAGGTCGGCGTCCTCGCCGGGCCCGGGGGTCAGGGCGCAGGCCAGCGGTCCGCACATGCCGGCACAGTGCAGGCTCGTGACCAGCCCGGCCACGAAGGCCGCCTCCGGAGAATTGATCGCCGCAAATTCCATTGTGGTCAGGGGGCTCCCCGGGTCGCCAGCGGAACCTCGGCAACGGGATGGCGGGCGGCAAGGATGAACCATCCGGTCCAGACGGCGAGGAAGACGGCGCCGGCGGCGACAAACCACCACCAAAGCCTCGATGATTTCGGCGCGCTCATGGCCGGGCCTCCCCTGTGCCCTCGTCCCTGTCGGCCTCCCGGAGCAGCTCCAGGTCCGGACCCAGGAACCTCACCTTCCGGTCGAGCTCGAATCGCGCGTCCTCGTCGCGCACGCGGACGACAAAGGAAAAGGGGCCTGAGTACGACGACCTCGGTTCCTGCAGGACCAGGGGCTGTACGACCTCGCCGAGGGGCGGAACCTCGACGGGCGCCGTGAATCCCGCGCGCCGGATGTCCGCACGGGCCCCGTCCAGCTCCAGCACAAACCGCCTGGGCTCCGTGCTCTTGTTGACGATGCGCACCAGAAACTGGTTCCGGACAAAGGCGCTGTCCACGATGTAGGGGGCCCCGATCATCCGGGTGACGCCCAGGTTGGCGGGGCGGACGGTCGAGAGCGCCCAGGTGGCCACGCCCGCCCCGATGGCGAGCAGCACCCCGTACAGCGCGGTCCTGGGCCGGAGCCAGCGCGTGCGCCTGCCGCCCAGCCCCGCCTGGGAATCGTAGCGAATGAGCCCCCTCGGTCGATGGAGCCGGTCCATGACCTCGTCGCAGGCATCGACGCAGGCCGTGCACGCGATGCACTCGAGCTGGAGCCCCTGCCGGATGTCGATCCCCGTCGGGCACACGGCGACGCAGCGGTGGCAGTCGACGCAGTCCCCGGCCGGCCCCGCCTTCGAGTCCCGGGCCTCCCTGAGCCCCGCCCGGGGCTCGCCGCGCGCCCTGTCGTAGCCGATGATCAGCGAATGGTCGTCCACCAGGGCCGACTGCAGCCTGCCGTAGGGGCAGATGACGACGCACAACTGCTCGCGAAACCACGCGAAGTTGAAGTACAGGACCGCGGTCAGGGTCCCGATGAACACAAAGGCGCTCCCATGCTCGGTCGGCGCGGTTTCCATCATGCGCCACAGGCTCGGGACCGACGCAAAGTAGGCGAGGAACATGTGCGCCACGACGGCCGAAACGAGGAGGTACAGCGCGTGCTTGGCCGTCCTTCGGAGGATCTTCCCCGGCCCCAGGGGGGCGGCCTGGAGGGCCCGCCGCCGCACCGCGTCGCCCTCCGTCCAGCGCTCGATCCGCCGGTACACGTGGTCGAGGAAGATCGTCTGCGGGCAGGCCCATCCGCACCAGACCCTTCCGAAGAGCGCCGTGACAAAGAAAAGCGAAAAGCCCAGGCCCGAGATCAGGAAGAACAGCAGCCACATGTCCTGGGCCGCGAGGGTGAGGCCGAAGAGGTGGAAGCGCCGGTTCTCGACGTCGAGAAACACGGCCGGGTACCCGTTGACAGGGATCCATGGCAGCGCGAGGTAGACGGCGAGGAGGACCGCCGAGCTCGCACGGCGGACGGTCGCGAACCGGCCCGAGACGTCGGCCGTGTACACATAGCGGCGCGAACCGTCCGCGCGGACGGTCGAAAGGGACTCAAGGGACGGCTGCGGCGATGGCTCCACGGCCTGCGCGCTACCGGGACGCCGCCTTCAGGGTCATCGGCTCGCCCTCCCTGTGATAGCTCAGGACGTAGGCGACCACCTCGACAATTTTCCTCTGCCCCAGGACGGGGCCCCACGTCGGCATTCCCTTGGCGAGCACGCCGTTGGTCACGGTGTGGTAGATGTCCGTCGGCCTGCCCCCATGGATCCACACCTGGAGGCGCAGGTCCGCGCCGATGCCCCCGTCGTCCACGCCGCGGAGGCTCTCCTTGTGGCAGGCCGCGCAGATCGAATTGAAGGTCGCGCGCCCCGAGGCCACAACCACGGGATTGCGGCTCGCCTCCCAAAGGCCGGGGTCGTCGATATGCGTGGCGGCGCTCTGCGCGAGCTTCTCGGCCTCGATCCGCTCCATGGCCCGCTCCACCCGCTGCGCGCCGGTCGGCCCCTCGTGAAACCACTCGAAATAGGACCAGTACCCCACCCAGAACAGGATCGTCGCGTAGAGCGTGTAGAGCCACCAGTTCGGAAGGCGCCGGTTGTACTCCCGGATGCCGTCGTAGGTGTGCTCGCGCACTTCGCCGTCAAGCGGCGGGCTTTGAGGTGGGTTCTGTTCCATGTTGGGCCGGCGGCGTCGCCGTTTCGAAGGGCAGGTTCTCCATTTTCTCGACCTGCCCGGGACCCATGCGCAGCGCACGCCAGCACACCGTGATGAAGATCGAGGCGGCCACGGAGAAGGCGACGATCGTGAAGAGGGCGGCGGAGTCCTGGTAGACGAGGCGGTTGAAGATCATGGCGGAGGGGCGGTCAGTCCGCGAGCGTCGGGGCATGGCCCGAGGGCCGGACCGCCTCATAGCGGCCGAGCTGCTGCAGGTAGGCGATCAGGGCGATCACCTCCCGGTTCGGGGCGATCCAGCCGCCCGAGGCGCGCAGGTCGCGGGTGATCTGCTTCGCCTGGGCGTCGGCCATCGCCTGGATCTCGGCGTCGGTCCAGTGCGGGTACGGGACGCCCAGCATGCGTTGGACGGCGATCTTCCGGGGCAGCGTGGACGTGTCCAAAACGTTCTCCAGGAGCCAGGGGAACGACGGCATGTTGGAGCCGGCCGAGATGGAGCGCGGGTCCTCCATGTGCCTCAGGTGCCAGATGCCCGGGTACTTGCCCCCCACCCTCGCCAGGTCCGGGCCGTTGCGTTTGGAGCCCCACTGGAACGGATGGTCGTAGATCGACTCGCCGAGCCGCGAGTAGTCGCCGTAGCGCATCACGTCGGGGACGAGGGTCCGGATCATCTGGGAGTGGCAGAGATAGCAGCCCTCCCGCACGTAGAGGTCCCGGCCCTCCAGCTCGAGCGGCGTGTACGGGATCTGCCGGCGGTCCTCGACGTTCGCCGCCTGGTTCACGACTACCGTGGGGATGATCTGGATCAGGCCCCCGGCCACCACCGCCAGCAGCGTCAGGATGGTGAAGGGCAGCGCGCTCACCAGCAGCCGGTCGTACCAGTCGCCCCAGCGGCGCCGCTGGGCCTCGAAGCTCATGAAGGCGAGGACGCAGCAGAGCATCGCCCCGACCAGGCCCGCGAGGCTGACCACCTCGCCGCCGAACATCCAGGCGCACGCGAAGCCGACGCCGATCACGGAGAAGAGGACGGGCGGGCTGAGGAAGGTGCCCGCGAGCGAGAGGCCGGCCGGCGCCGCCGCAAGGCCCTGGTCCTCGAAGACCTCGATCGTGCCGTTGACCGGCCGGGACCCGCGCACGGTCCGGAACATGTTGTAGCCCATCAGGAGCCATCCCGCGAGGTAGAGCGTGCCGCCGAAGGCCCGCATGAGCATCATCGGGCGGATCACGTTGACCGTATCCAGGAAATTTGGATACGTGAGCACGGTGCCGTGTTCCGCGGTGGCGTTGAGCATCAGCCCCTGCGTGATGCCGCTCGTCCACATGGCGGCGACGTAGAGGAGGATGCCGGTGAGCCCGATCCAGAAGTGCAGGTTTGCGAGAGCCACGCTGTGCAGCGGCTTGCTCCAGAGCCTGGGCAGGAGCCAGTACGTCATCCCGGCCGCCATGAACCCGTTCCAGCCGAGGGTGCCCCCATGGACGTGGGCGATGATCCAGTCGGTGTAGTGCGCCAGGGCGTTGACCGACTTGATCGCAAGGAGCGGCCCCTCGAAGGTCGACATGCCGTAGAAGGTGACGGCCGCGGCGAAGAACTTGAGCACCGGGTCGGTGCGGAGCTTGTCCCACGCCCCCCGCAGGGTCAGGAGCCCGTTGAGCATGCCGCCCCACGACGGCGCCCACAGCATCAGGGAGAAGGTCATCCCCAGGTTCTGCAGCCAGCCCGGGATCGCCGTGTTCAGCAGGTGGTGGGGGCCGGCCCAGATGTACACGAAGACCAGCGACCAGAAATGAACCACCGACAGGCGGTAGGAATACACCGGCCTCCCCGCCGCCTTCGGCAGGAAGTAGTACATGATGCCGAGGATCGGCGTCGTCAGGAAGAACGCCACGGCGTTGTGGCCGTACCACCACTCCACAAGCGCGTTCTGCACCCCGCCAAACAGCGAATAGCTGTGCGTCCAGCTGGTCGGGATCGCCAGGTGGTTGACGATGTACAGCATCGCGATCGTGATGATCGTCGCGATGTAGAACCAGATCGCCACGTACAGGCTCGGCTCGCGGCGCCTCGCCAGGGTCCAGAAGAAGTTGACGGCAAAGACGACCCAGATCAGGACGACGGCGACGTTGATCGGCCAGATGAGTTCCGCGTACTCCTGCCCCCGGGTGAGGCCAAAGGGAAGCGTCAGGGCCGCGGAGACGATGATCGCCTGCCACCCCCAGAAGTGCAGCTGGGAAAGGAAGTCGCTCGCCAGGCGGGCCTTGACCAGGCGCTGGGTGGAATAATAGACGCCGGCAAACATCATGTTGCCGACCAGCGCGAAGATCGCGGCGTTCGTGTGCAGCGGCCGGATCCGGCTCCAGGTGAGCCAGGGCGTGCTGAAGTTCAGCTGCCAGAAGTTGAGCTGCAGGGCGATCAGCACCCCCACCAGCATTCCCACCGCCCCCCAGATGACCGAGGCGAGCAGGAATTGGCGGACGACGCGGTCGTTGAACTCTATCGTGATCTTTTTGTCCGTCATGGCCGGGTGTCCCTGTCGGACTTCAGGCATCGGGCCAGGTGGGCCTCTCGGCGACCACCCTGGGAGTCTCCTCCTCGAACGGGAGCAGGGAGTCGTGCTCGGCGCTGCTCTGGCTGGAGCGGCGGCGTTCCGCCAGGAAGAACCCGATGAATATTGCCACCAGCAGGAGGCTGGTGGCGATCGCGATGGGGACGACGGTCATGGAAGGATCTTCAGTGCGCCCATCCTACCGGAAGATCAGCGGGGTCGTCTCCGCAGGACTTGCCGGAAAACGCGCATTTCTTGCAAACCGGGGCGCCAAATTGGCGCAACGACGGCTGCCAACGTCCTTGCCCATTGAGCTTTGGGTGTGCGGTATTCCCATCGGCATGACTCGCAACCACTTCGCGCCATGAGCACGAGCATTCTCGGGATTTCAGCGTTTTACCACGATTCTGCCGCGGCCTTGGTGGTGGACGGGGAGATTGTCGCCGCAGCGCAGGAGGAGCGCTTTACGAGAAGAAAGCATGACCCGGGGTTCCCGAGCCAAGCGGTCGATTTCTGCCTGAAGCAGGGTGGCCTCGACCCGGCCGGGATTGATCATGTCGTCTTTTACGAGAAACCGCTGCTGAAGTTTGAGCGGCTGCTGGAGACCTATCTTGCCACGGCTCCCCTGGGTTGCCGGTCATTCCTGAAGGCAATGCCGCTGTGGCTCCATGAAAAGCTGCACCTTCCGCGCGAGATGGGCCGGGGCCTTCATGGCCGCTACCGAAACCGGTATGTTTTTGTCGAGCACCACGAGTCGCATGCAGCGAGCGCATTCTACCCGTCCCCCTTTGAGGATGCCGCAGTCCTGACCGTCGATGGTGTCGGGGAATGGGCCACCGCGACCCTGGGCCGGGGAACCGGGAAGTCCATCACCCTCACGCACGAAATGCGCTTCCCGCACTCAGTCGGAATGCTGTACTCCGCCTTCACCTACTTTTGCGGCTTCCGGGTGAATTCCGGCGAATACAAGCTGATGGGGCTGGCCCCGTACGGCAGCCCCGTCTACACGGACATCATCCTTGGGAAGCTGCTGGATTTGCGCGAGGACGGCTCGTTTCGCCTCGACCTGTCCTACTTCAACTTCTGCCACGGCCTGACGATGACGTCGGCAAAGTTCGCCAGGCTCTTTTCCGGTCCGCCGCGCGCCCCGGAGTCCCCCATCTCCCAGCGGGAACTCGACCTTGCGGCCTCGGTTCAGCGGGCGGTCGAGATCATCGTGGGAAGAATGACCGCGCACCTCCATGCAATCACAGGGTCGCCGAATCTCTGCGTGGCCGGGGGAGTGGCGCTGAACTGCGTGAACAACGGCCGGATCCTGCGCGAATCGCCGTTCAGCAACCTCTGGATCCAGCCGGCGGCGGGCGATGCGGGCGGCGCACTCGGTGCGGCGCTGTTTGTGTGGCACCAGCTTCTTGGCAACCCACGGTCCGTCATTCCCGCGGATGGCCAGAAGGGCTCGTCCCTCGGCCCCGCGTTCACCGACCAGGAAATTGAAAGAACCTTGGAAGGCCGATCAGCGGTGTTCCGCCGTTTCGCGGGGCAGGAGGAACTCTGCGAGGCCGCCGCCCGGCTCATCGCCGAAGGGAAGGTCGTCGGCTGGGTGCAGGGGCGGATGGAGTTTGGCCCGCGCAGTCTCGGGAACCGCAGCATCCTGGGGGACGCGAGAAACGCGGACATGCAGAGGACCATGAACCTGAAGATCAAGCTTCGGGAGTCGTTCCGCCCCTTTGCCCCGGCAGTCCTCCAGGAGCGGGCCCATGAGTACTTCCAGTTGAAGCCGGCCGAGGAGAGTCCGTACATGCTGCTGGTCGCGCCGGTCTGCGACAACAAGCGGAGGCTTCCCGCGGAAAGCGCCAGGACGGGGCTCGGTCGCGTGAATGAGATCCGATCGGAGATCCCGGCCGTGACCCACGTCGATTACTCGGCCAGGGTTCAGACGGTCGACGCCGGACGGCAGCCCGGGCTCCACAGGCTGCTGAAGGCGTTTGAGCGCCTGACCGGCTGCCCGGTGATGATCAACACCAGCTTCAACATCAGGGGGGAGCCGGTCGTGTGCAGCCCGCAGGAGGCGTTCCGTTGTTTCCTTTGCACCGAGATGGATGCCCTCGCCATGGGATCATTTCTGCTCCTCAAGGCCGACCAACCGGCCGACTTGGCCGCGGCCGAGCGGGCCCGGTACCTTGCCGCCTTCGGCAAGGATTAGACCATGCCGCTGATCCGCCTGAATGCCCGCCCCTCGAAGGGATCCCTGCGCACCTTTGGGGCCCTGAGCCTTGTTTTCCTGGCAGCCATCGGCGTGCACGCGTGGAGGGGCGGGGGCCACGGCGCCGCGTCGCTCTTGCTTGCGGCGGGCGCACTGGCGGGCGCCCTCGCGGCCTTTCGACCCAAGTGGCTGCGGCCCGCCTACCTGGCGGCGACCTATGCCAGCTATCCGATCGGATACGCCGTTTCGTTTGTCGTCCTGACCGGCGCATTCTATTTGCTGTTCACGCCCGCGGGGATCCTGCTACGGCTGTGCGGCCACGACGCACTCTCGCGACGTTGGGACCGGACGCGGAAGAGCTACTGGGAGCCGCGCACAGGGCCCAAGCCCGCAAAAAGCTACTTTTACCAAAGCTGAAATGAACGACAACTCCACAACCTTTCGCGAGGAGGCGGGCAAGAAAAAGCAACGGGGATTCCTGATGGAGTTCATCCATTTCGCCGCCAACAACAAGAAGTGGTGGCTTACCCCGATTCTCATCCTTCTTCTTCTCATAGGCATCATGGCGCTGGTTGGTGGCACCGGGGCCGCGCCATTCATCTACACATTGTTTTGAGCCCCTTCCAGGATTCCCCGTGGACCACCCCCCACCACCCCCTGGCAAGAGACCTGCCGTCCTTTGGTTGGCCTTGGTCCTTTCAACCTGGCTTGTCGTCGAGTTCATCTCCTTCGCCGCCTTCGGCATTCTCAACCACACGAGATTCTCCTACAGCCGGGTCGTCTCCGGGATGAATGCGGATCTCGCCTCCGGGACCGGCGCCACCGGCCTCTCGGGCCGAAACTACCTTAACTGGCCAAATTTTGTCGAAGTTCTGCATCCGTATTTCGGCTTCGTCGGCGACCCCGACAAGAACACCCCAAATTGGCAGGTGTCGGACATGGGGTTCGTCTTCAACCGGGGCGAAAACGAACGGCCCAAGAGATCGCCGGACCGGCTCGTCGTCGCGGTTTTCGGCGGCTCCTTTGCAGGCGGCACATTTCCCGTCCTCAAGGCGCTCTACAAGTCCAGGGAGGCTGAACTTGGGAAAAAGGTCCAGTTCGTCAATTTTGCCTCGGGAGGGTACAAGCAGCCGCAGCAGCTGATGATCCTCAACTACCTGCTGGCAATGGGTGCCGAATTCGACGTGGCCATC
>CAZGOX010000048.1:0-8387 GCA_964527955.1 uncultured Opitutaceae bacterium
CGCGGCCCGGGGCTTCTCGTTTCGGACCGACGCGCCGGCTGACATGCGCCTCGACCCGAGGATCGGTGTTCCGGCCTCCCGCTGGCTCGAGACGGCCACGGAGGAGATGCTGGTCCATGCGATCCGGGACTGCGGCGAGGAGACCCACTGGCGGCGGGTGGTCCACGCGATCCTCTCCGGCCGGGGCACGGGCGCCCTTGCGCGAACAGAGTCCCTCGCCTCGCTGATTTCCGGGGCCATCCCCGCCCGCGACCGCAGGACCTCGAAGATCCATCCGGCCACCCGATCCTTCCAGGGGATCCGCATTGCGATCAACGATGAGCTCGGAGCGCTGGAGAGCGCGCTGCCGGCGGCCTTCGGGCGGCTCAACCAAGGCGGCGCGCTCGTGGTCATCAGCTTCCATTCCCTTGAGGACCGAATTTCGAAGCGCTTCTTCCGCCGGATGTGCGGGCAGCCCGAGAGCGCGAGCGACTCCCTGCCGCAGGACTTGCGCCGGAAGCTTGCCGAGCCCCTGACCCGCCGCCCGGTTTCGCCGGGCGACGCGGAAATCTCCTCCAACCCACGCAGCCGGAGCGCGCGCCTGCGCGCCCTGCGAAAGATTTGAGTCAATCCCATGCAAAGACATTCCAACAGTGCGTTCGTTAACCAGATGCTCGTCGGCGCCCTCGTGGTCATCGGCACCTGCGGGTCCGTGGGCCTGGGGATGGTGGGAATCCGCCACCAGATCTCCATCCTGGCGAATGAGAACAAGGCGATCGAGGCCCGCACGGCGGAGGTCGAGCGCCGCTGCACGGAGACCTCGGCGGCCATCGCCGCCGAGCAGGACCCGTCGATTCTCATGCAGCGCAATGACGTGTGGCACCTCGCGCTCGGGCCGGCCCGGGCGGAGCAGGTCCAGCGCGTGGACGAGGACCCCGTGATGAGGATGGCCTCCAAGCACAACCGCGGCCTGTTCGACACAGGCGCGACACCCGTGACCTTCCGCATCGCCGCGCAACCCTGAGGCCCCGCTGACCCATGTCCAAGGGCTTCGCCTCCACCCCGCGCATCGCCCTCCTCGCCGTCCTCATCCTCCTGGTGTTCGGGGGCATCGGCGCGAGGCTTGTATGGCTCCACGTCCTCGACCGCGATGAGCTGCTCCGCTACGTCGAGAAGGCCCGGCGCCAGATCCTGGTCCAGACGGCGCGTCGGGGCGACATACTCGACACCCACGGCGCCATCCTCGCGACGAGCCGCTCGCTGATCGTCCTCGGAGTCGACCCGCAGTCGCTGGTCCCCGCTGACGAGAAGAAGTGGCCGCAGCTGGCCGGGCTCCTTGGGATGCCGCTGGCCCAGCTCAGGGAGGTCCTGACGACGAAGACGAGGCCCTCCCAGCGCGCCGTCCAACCGGCATCCCAGGCCGGTTCTGCCGCCACGGCCGCGACCGAAACGGATGCCGATGGCGGGGCCGCAAAGCTGAATTTCTGGGGGACCGCCGCCGCCGACCTCAAGGCCGCCGCAAGGTCCGACGACGACACCGTGCTCGACGATGCCGACGCGCAGGGCAACCGTCCGATCCGGTGGGCCAAGCTGAGCGACACGGTGAGCGAATCGGCCTACGCCGACATCACCAAGCTCAACGTCCGCGGGGTGTACGGCGAACGGGTGTACCGGAGGGACTATCCGCACAATGACATGGCGGCGCACGTGGTCGGGTACGTGAACCGCGACGAGAAGCCCGTGACGGGAATCGAGCGTTTCGCAGAGTTTTACCTGCGCGGGCAGGACGGCTGGGTGGAGTCCGAGAAGGACGGAAGGCGCGAGGAGCTGGCGCAGTTCCGCACCCGCGACGTCCCGCCGTCTGATGGCTACAGCGTCGTTCTCTCGATCGATGCGGAGGTCCAGCACATCGCCGAGGCGGAGCTGGCGGAGATCGCCGCGAAATACCAGCCGGCCAAGGCCACGATCATCGTCAGCGATCCGCGGACGGGCTTTATCCTGGGCCTGGCCAACTACCCGAGCTTCGACCTGAACCAGTACAACAAGCTCCCGGCGGACGAGCAGGGAGCGATGCGCAACACGGCCGTCGCCGACATGTACGAGCCGGGATCGGTGTTCAAGATCGTGGCGGTGTCGGGGGCGCTGCAGGAGGGCCTGGTCACCCCCTCGACGACCTTCGACTGCAACCTGGACAAGATCGACT
The DNA here is from genome assembly GCA_964527955.1 of uncultured Opitutaceae bacterium. Classification (GTDB taxonomy): domain Bacteria; phylum Verrucomicrobiota; class Verrucomicrobiia; order Opitutales; family Opitutaceae; genus Palsa-1447. The sequence goes on from CAZGOX010000048.1 coordinate 2,183, forward strand.
ACCGCGGCCTGACGCGGAGCCTCCCGCGCGACGACGACCATTTCGACCACAGGCTCTCGGTCGCCGAGATCATCGAGCACTCCTCGAACCGGGGCGCGGCCCAGATGGGCATGATGCTCGGGGACCGGAAATTCTACGACTACGCCCGGGCCTTCGGGTTCGGACAAACGACCGGGTTCCCCGTTGGCGGCGAGGTGGGCGGGGTACTCACGGCGCCGGAAAAGTGGGACGGGTTGACGATCACCCGCATGCCCACGGGGTACTCGGTCGACGTCACGGTGCTCCAGATGAACCAGGCCATGGAGACGATCGCAAGCGGCGGCGTCCTGTTGCGGCCCCAGATCGTTCGCGAGATCCGCGACCAGACAGGGGAGACGGTCTACCGCTTCGGAAGAAGCGATGTCCGCCGGGTGGTCTCGGAGCAGACCGCGCGGACGATGGCGCACCTGCTGACCGGGGTGGTCTCGGCCGACGGAACCGCCCCCGGGGCGGCGATCCCGGGCTACGAGGTGGCCGGGAAGACGGGCACCGTCCGGAAGATCATCGATCACCAGTACTCCGACAACCACCACGTCGCCTCCTTCATCGGGTTCTTCCCGGCATCCCGTCCGCAGGTCGTCATCTCCGTGGTGGTCGATGACGCGGACGCCCACACGCCCGGCGGCATCGCCTGGGGGAGGGTCGTGGCAGCGCCTTCGTTCAAACATATCGGCGAGCAGCTGATCCCCTACCTCGACATCACGCCGCCGATGGAGCGGCCGGTGGGGACCGGCCTCGCCATGGAGGAAAATCACCCATGATCGGTTACCTAATGCGGAATTCTGCGCTAGGCTACGCCTCATCGGCGCGGACCGCGCGGCGGGCGCGCGGACCCGTCCGCGCGGTGCCTCGCGCTTTCATCATGACCTCGAAACTTTTCGACTACTTTGGCGAGGGAGAAATCCTCGCCGTGAAGGGCGGGCTCGACCGCCCGATTTCCGGCCTTGCCATGGACAGCCGCCGCGTCGTCCCGGGCGACCTGTTCTTCGCGCTGCCCGGGCGGCGCGCCGACGGGGCCTCCTTCATCGACGAGGCCGTGAGCCGGGGGGCCAACGCGATCGTGGCGCAGGTCCTTCCCACGCACCCGCCGTCCAAGGTCACCTTCATCAGGGTCGCGGATCCCCGGGCCGCGCTGGCGCGGGTTGCACAGCGGTTCTACCAGTTTCCGGACCGGGACATGGGCGTGATCGGGGTGACGGGGACGAACGGCAAGACCACCATCACCCACCTCGTCCGGCACCTGCTGAACGGCGGGGAGCGCGTCGGCCTCCTGGGAACCATCAACTATGACCTCGGGGCCCGGACCGTCCCGTCGTTCCGGACCACGCCCGAGGCCCTGGACATCTTCGGCATGATGGCCCAGATGAGGGACGCGGGCTGCCGCCGCGCCGTGATGGAGGTGAGCTCCCACGGCATCGACCAGCAGCGGATCCTCGGGCTTCATTTCGCCGTCGCGGTCTTCACCAACCTGACCCGCGACCACCTCGACTACCACAAGACGCTCGACGCCTACTTCGAGGTGAAGTCGAGGCTCTTCACGGGGGCCCTGGGTCCGGTCCCCGGCGTGGCTGTGATCAACATCGACGACCCGTATGGGGCGAGGCTGGCGGGAATGCTAAAGGGAAAGGGGGGTTCGACGGAGCTCACCCTTGGGTCTCCGACCCAACGCATCGTGACGTACGGGGAGAGCCCGGAGGCGATGGTCCGCGCCGGGGACATCGTCCTCGAATTCAAGAGCACCCGGTTCACGCTGTCCTGGCCGGGGGCCGGCGGGCCGGGGGAACAAAGCCTTGTCGTGGATTCCCCGCTGATCGGCCGCTACAACGTGAGCAACCTCCTGGGCGCGGTCGCCACGGCCTGGGCGCTCGGGGGCGACCCGGCCGCCCTGGTCCCGAGGCTCGGCGATTTCCCCGGCGTTCCCGGCCGCATGGAGCGCATCGAGGAGGGGCAGCCCTTCAACGTCCTTGTCGACTACGCGCACACGGACGACGCGCTGAGGAATGCCCTTGGCATGCTCAGGGCCATCACGCCAGGCCGCCTGCTGGTCGTCTTCGGATGCGGGGGAAACCGGGACCGGACCAAGCGGCCGATCATGGTCAGGGCGGTCCAGGAATCCGCGGACTTTGCCTTTGCGACCGCGGACAATCCGCGCGGGGAGAGGCTCAGCCAGATCTTCGACGACATGCGCGCGGGCGTGACGGCGCCGGGGAAGATCAGCTGGGTCGAGGACCGCCGCCACGCGATCAGCGTGGCGCTCGACGAGGCGAAGCACGGCGATTGCCTGCTCATCGCCGGCAAGGGGCACGAGAGCTACCAGGAGTTCGCGGACACCATCATACCGTTTGACGACCGGCAGGTCGTGCGCGAATTGATCCGGATCAAGACGCTCCGGGAGCCATGACCCTCGAGTTTCCCCCGGACAGGCTGGCAGCGTGGACAGGCGGCCGTTGGACGAGGCTGCCGGCGCTTCCGACCACGGGATTTTCCATCGATTCCCGGACGATCCGCCCCGGCCAGATGTTCGTCGCAGTCAGGACCGCGCGGCGCGACGGCCACGCCTACGCCGCGGCGGCCGCCGTGGCGGGCGCCTCCGCCGCCCTGGTGTCGGGACCGGTGCCGGGTCTCGACCTCCCGCAGCTGGTGGTCCCGGACACGGTGGCCGCCTTCCATGCGATCGCCGGCGCGCACCGCCGCGGATTCCCGGGAACGGTGATCGGCGTCTCCGGAAGCGCCGGCAAGACCTCGACCAAGAACCTGCTCGCCGTCCTCCTGGGCGGCGCCGACGTGCTTTCCACCAAGGGCAACCTCAACAATCACCTGGGCGTGCCGTTGACGCTCACGCGGCTCGATCCGCGGCTCCACCTCCATGCCGTCGTGGAGGCGGGAATTGGCGGGCCGGGCGAGATGGCGCCCCTGGCCGCCATGATGGCGCCGGATATCGCCATCATCACCCTCGTCGCTCCGGCCCACCTGTCGGGCCTCGGCTCCCTGGAGGGGGTTGCCCGAGAAAAGGCCGGCCTGGCGGCGGCGGTCCGCGACGGCGGCCTCGCCCTGTTCCCGGCCTCCTGCCTCGATTTTGCCTCCTTCCGCAACCTCGGGACCCGCGCGGTCGTCGTCGTGCGCGATCCGGGCGGGGTTTCCCCCGGCCGGGGGCGGACCGCTGCGCATTTCACGGTCGAACCCGGCTTTGAGTCCACGCGGTTGACGCTGGCCTACAAGGGGCCGCCCGCTGCGTTCCACCTGCGCTCGGCCTCGGAGGGGATGGCCCAGAACGCCGCGCTCGCCCTGTGCGCGGGCCTGGAGCTTGGCATCTCGCCCGAGGTCCTCCAGGCGCGGCTGACGGCCTGGCATCCCGCCGCACTGCGCGGCGAGCTTCAGCGCTGCGGCGACAAACTTTACTACCTGGACTGTTACAACGCGAACCCCGCGTCCATGGCGGATGCGCTGGAGGCGTTCGGGCATGTCGCCCCGGCGGGGGAGCCGAGGCTGTACGTGATCGGCGGCATGGAGGAACTCGGGGTGGAGTCCGCGGGGTACCACGAGGCCCTGGGCCGGCGGATCCGGCTGCGGCCCCAGGACCGGCTCTTTGTCATCGGCGAGCACGCGTCCGAGGTCCTGGCAGGGGCGCTCGACGGCGGCGCGGCGCCTGAACAGGTGCGCGTCATCGAGTCCCTGGGGCCCGTCTCCGAGGCGTTGGCCGGGTTTTGCGGGGCGGTGTTCGTGAAGGGCAGCCGGCGCCACGAGCTGGAGAAGGTCCTGGAGGGGGCGGCCGGGATCCGGCTGCCCATCGAGTCCCATGCTTAGCTTCCTTGCCGCCCTCGACCGGCACTTCGGGCCCCTCCGGGTCCTCCACTACATCACGGTGCGCACGCTGCTTGCGGCGGGCACGGCCGCCCTCATCGGCTTCCTGGTCGGGCCCTGGCTGATCGCGCGCATGCGCCGGCTCAAGTTTGGCCAGCACTACGACGACGACCGGACCGGCGACCTCGCGCAGGCCTTCGACAAGAAGCGGACGCCGACCATGGGCGGGCTGATCCTCTTCGTGGCCGTCCTGGCAAGCTCGCTGCTCTGGGCGGCGCCGAACATCTGGGTGCTGGTTTCGCTGTTCGTGTACACCGCCCTTACGGCGGTCGGATTCCGCGACGACTACCTGAAGGTGGTGCGCAAGAGCCGCCACGGGATTTCGTCGCGGGAAAAGATCCTGTGGCAGACCCTCACGACGATCGTGGCCCTGGGAATCCTGCTCTGGTACCCGGCGAGCGCCACCAAGATCCGCGAGCTTTGGGTGCCGTTCGTGAAGCACCCCGTGATCGTCACCCTCCCGATCAGCGCCCTCTTCGTCTTCGTCTACTTCTGGCTGGTCGGCTTTTCGAACGCGATCAACCTCACCGACGGCCTGGATGGGCTCGCCATCGGATGCACGATCACCGTCACGATCGTGTACGGGATCATGGCCTATGCCGCGGGGAACATCAAGATAGCGGACTACCTGCTGATCAGCTACGTCCCGGGTGTGGGGGAGCTGACCGTCGTGTGCGGGGCTCTCGTGGGCGCGGGCCTGGCGTTCCTCTGGTACAACTGCTACCCGGCGGAGGTCTTCATGGGGGACACGGGTTCCCTCGCGATCGGCGGCCTCATCGGCATGATGGCCTTCATGGTGCAGCAGCCGCTGACCCTGATCGTCGTGGGAGGGGTCTTTGTGTGGGAGGCGGTTTCCGTCATCATCCAAGTGCTGTATTTCAAGGCGACCCGCCGGCGCCATGGCGAGGGCAGGAGATTCTTCCTCATGGCCCCCATCCACCACCACTTTCAGAGGAAGGGCTGGCCCGAGACCAAGGTCGTGCTGCGCTTCTGGGTGCTTTCGCTCATCTTTGCGCTGATCGGGCTCGGCACGCTCAAGCTCCGCTGATCCCCCGCCATGGCCCCACCGTCCGCACCCGAGTTTCTCAAGGCGCCGCTTGCCCGGCCGGTGGCGGTGCTGGGGGATGGCGTCAGCGGGCGCGGGGTAGGCGCGCTCCTCGGCCGGCTCGGGGCCGCCTTCACGGTGTATGACGCGCGGGGCAGGGAATTCACGCCGGCGGCCGCGGCCGCGCATTCCCTGGCCGTCTTCTCGCCGGGCTTCGCCCCCGGGCATCCCTGGCTGGCGCGCGTTCGCTCCGCGGGCGGGATTGCGCTGGGGGAATTGGATTTCGCGTCGCTTTTCTGGAAGGGAAGGATCGTCGCCGTCACAGGCACCAACGGGAAGACGACGCTCGTCGAGTTCCTTGTCCACGCCCTTCGCCACGCCAGGCTGCCGGCCCAGGCCGTCGGAAACATCGGAACGCCGTTCTCCCAGATCGCCGCCGATTCGGACGGGGCCGCCGGGGAGATCGCGGTGTGCGAGGTCAGTTCCTTCCAGGCCGAGACCCTGGGGCACTTTCGCGCCGAGGCCCTGCTGTGGACGAACTTCGCGGAGGACCACCTCGAGCGCCACGGCAGCATGGAGGCCTACTTCAGGGCCAAGTGCGCCGCGGCTGCGCGGGCGGACAGGGTTTTTGCGGGATCGTCGGTGAAGGGGTCAGGCCCTGAATTCTGTACTATTTTACAGAATTCAGGGCCTGACCCCATATACGTCGAAACCGCCGGCCAGCCGGCCGACTCGCGGCTCGCCGGCACGGTCTTCGAGCACTATCCCCAGCGCGAGAATTTCATTCTCGGCGCGGCCTGGTGGCGGGCGGCCGATCTCGGCGGCGGCCTGCTGGCCGAGGCGGCGCGGTCGTTCAAGGTCGGGAGGCACCGGCTGGCGAAGGTCGCCGAGCACGATGGGGTAGCGTACTGGAATGACTCGAAGGCGACGAACTTCCATGCGGTCGAGGCTGCGCTCGGGCGCTTCGACGCCCCGGTGCTCCTGATCGCCGGGGGAAAGTCCAAGGGCGGCGATCTTGCGGGATTCGTGGGACGGATCGCGCCCAAGGTGCGGCACGCCTACCTGATCGGCGAGACAGGCGCGGCTTTGGCGTCGGCCTTCGCCGCAGCGGGCGTCGCGCACACCATGAGCGGAAGCCTTGCTGAGGCCGTTCGCGGGGCCGCGGCGGAGGCCGACCCGGGCGACAACATCCTGCTGAGCCCTGGTTTCGCGAGCTTCGACCAGTTCAGCGGCTACGCCGACCGAGGGGAACAGTTTGAG
>CAZGOX010000048.1:8487-12960 GCA_964527955.1 uncultured Opitutaceae bacterium
CTGTACAAACCGAGGGAAAACCATAGCATTTTCAGAACGCAGCAATTAACCATCATCCATCCATGAAAATCCTAAGAATTTTTGGCGTTGTCGTGGGCATCCACCTCCTGGCGCTCCTGTTGATTTTTGCGGATCCAGGCTGCTCGGTCGGCAGGACGCAGACGGCGCAACCCGACTCCGCCCCGCCTCCCCAGGCGAGTTCGCCGATCACGGCCGCCCCGGCGGACTCAACTTCGGCGATCACCTTCAATGGCGGCGGCGCGGCTGCCCCCGCGGCCTACGCCCCCACAAGGCCCGGAACCCCCGCGGCGACGGCCTTGGTGGCCCAGCCCGTCGGCGACGTCGTGCCGGCAGCCACCTACGTGGTGAGTTCCGGGGACAGCCTCTGGTCGATCGCGAAGAAGAATCACCTGAAGGTCTCGGACCTCGCCAAGGCGAACAGCCTCAGGACGGGGTCGGTGATCCAGCCGGGCCAGAAGCTGATCATTCCAGGGAGGTCGCTCGGCAACGAAGTCTCGACGGGCGCCGCCCCAGAGCCGGCTCCGGCCAAATCCCGGGTCTCCGCCGGCGAGGCCAGCGAGCCGGGCCACTATACCGTGCGGCACGGCGAGTCGCTCCGCGCGATCGCCCACAAGTTCCACGTGAAGATGAGCGACATTGCCGCGGCAAACTCGGTCTCAGACCCGAAGTCGATCCATCCCGGACAGGACTTGATCATTCCGGGGGGGCATGCCCAGGCCGCGAGCGTCCCGGCCCCGCAGCCCGCGCCCGAGGGCGCCGCCGCAGCGCCCGCTCCCGCGCCGCAGGCGGCGCCGGCACCGGCCCCCAGCCAAGACCTAGACGCCGGGCTGAAGCCGACCGCGAGCGGTGACATTCCCGTGGTGAAGGTGGATGACTCCACGGGCGCCCAGAAATGAAGGGTTCATGAGCAGCGAGCGGCCCCCGGAGACTCCCCGCAGGCGGAGGGTGCCGTCACCCGCCGCCGTCATCGTCGTCTGCGCGATCGCCCTCACCATTCTCGGGCTGACCATTCTCTTCAGCGCCAGCGCCTCGTTCAAGCAGGGCCCGTACTACTACCTGGACAAGCAGCTCGGCGGGGTGGTGGCCGCGGTGGCGCTCTGCCTCGTGGCCAGCCGTGTGAACCTCGACTACGCGCGCCGGTACGCGTGGTGGATCGCGGGCGCCCTGCTCCTCCTCCTGGCTCTGGTCGTGATCCCGCACGTGGGCATCATGGTGAAGGGCAGCCGGCGGTGGCTGGGGCACGGTTCCCTGCGTTTCCAGGTCTCCGAATTCGCGAAGCTGGGAATGGTGTTCTGCCTGGCTCACTACCTCGCAATCAACCAGACCCGGATCGGCGAATTCAAGCGGGGCTTCCTGTACCCGCTTCTCATCATAGGCGCCTTCGCAGGGCTGATCCTCAAGGAGCCTGACTTCGGCACGGCGGCCCTCACCGTGGCCGTCGGACTCCTCCTTCTCTTCCTCGCCGGGGCCAAGGCGCGTTACGTCGTTCCCTCCGTGGCGCTCGCGGCGGGTGTCTTCGCGGTCGGCGTGATGCTCAACCCGAACCGGCTTCAGCGCTTCACGGCGTTCCTCGACGTCGAGGGAAACAAGCAGCGCGGCACCTACCAGCTGTACCAGTCGCTTGCGGCCTTCGCCGTGGGCGGCACGCGCGGCGCAGGGCTCGGGGAGGGCCGCCAGCAGCTCAGCTTCCTGCCGGAGGCGCACACGGACTTCATCCTGGCGGTGGTGGGCGAGGAACTCGGCATGTGGTTCACGCTCGGAGTCGTGGTCCTCTTCGCCGTCATCTTCATCGCGGGCCTGAGGCACCTTCGCCGGGCCCCAAACCTCTTCCACTTCCTGCTCGCCACCGGATGCATCCTGCTGATCTGCCTGCAGGCCCTGATCAACCTCGGCGTGGTGACGGGTGTCTTCCCGACGAAGGGAATGTCCCTTCCCTTCATCAGCTCGGGCCTGTCGAACCTGCTGCTCATGGGCGTTCTGATCGGCGTGATCCTGAACACGGAGCGGACCTGGGGACGGGTCTCGATTTCCCGCCGCAGCCGGTTCCTGGGGGAGGCGGTCGCATGAGCCTGTTCCTCATTTCCTGCGGCGGCACCGGCGGGCACCTGTCCCCGGGAATCTCGCTCGCCGAGGGCCTGATCGCCCGCGGCCACCGGGTGACCCTGCTCATCAGCCAGAAGAAGGTCGATGCGCGCCTCATCGAGAAGTATCCGCAGCTTCATTTTGAACGGACCCCGGGAACCGGCTTCTCCTGGCGGCCGCTCCGGCTGGCGCGGTGCCTGGCGAGCCAGTTCCAGGCCCTTTTCTTCTGCTTCGGGCTGATCCGGCGGATCCGTCCCGACGTCATCGTGGGGTTCGGCGGGTTCACTTCCGGGGCGGTCGTGCTCGCGGGCCGCCTGTGCGGGATTCCCGTGGCGCTCCACGAGTCCAACAGGATCCCGGGCCTTGCGATCCGGCTGATGGGACGATTTGCGACCAGGGTGTTCCTTCCCATAGGGGTCAGGCTCCCCGGGGTGGGCGTCTCGGCGACCAGTCACGTGGGGCTTCCCGTCCGCCGCGAGATCATGCGCCTTCCCCAGGCCGAAGCCCGGGCGGCCCTCGGGCTGTTTCCCAACGCCAAAGTGCTCGCGGTGCTCGGCGGCAGCCAGGGAGCAGCCGTCCTCAATGCCTGGACGAAGGCCCATCTCCCGGAGCTGGCCGCGGAGGGAATCCAGGTGTACTGCCTGACCGGCCTCGACAAGGGCCGCGAGGAGTCGTTCGAGCTGATGTCAAAGACCGGCGCCCCGATCCGGGCCGTCTTCAGCCCCTTTTGCGACAGGGTGGCGGAGCTGCTCTCGGCGGCCGATCTTGTCATATCGCGCGCGGGGGCTGGCACGCTGGCCGAGCTGATCCGTTGCGAGACGCCCGCGATCCTTGTCCCGTTCCCATGGGCCGCCGCGGATCACCAGCGCGCCAACGCCGCCTTCTTTGAGCGCCAAGGAGGGGGGCTCGTGGTGGAGGAGAACTCCCTCGGGGACCTCCAGGCCGAGACGCTCGACGCGATCTTCAACGACTGGCTCCTCAGAAAGTTCCGCGAAAACCTGAGGAGGATGGACCGGGCGAGCTCGCTCGAGCTGATGCTGCGGGACCTCGACAGGATGGCGGCGTGACATGAGGCCCTCACCCCCCCCGTCGCTCTTCGGCCGGGCGCCGACCCGGATCCACTGCGTGGGAGTGGGCGGGATGGGCATGGCTCCGCTTGCAGTGTACCTCTCGCAGTCGGGCTTCACCGTTACGGGCGAGGACGATTCGGCCCCCGACCGCGATCTGTCGGACCTGCTCGCGCGGGAGAGGGTCGCGATCGGCCCCCTCCCGCCCGCGTGCGATTTGATCGTCCATTCCTCGGCCGTGGCGGCAGGGCACCCCGCCTGCACCGAGGCGCGGAGGCGCGGCATGCCCATCGTCCGCCGCGGGGAACTGCTCGCGGAGATTGTCCGGGACCGGAAGCTCGTGGCGGTCTGCGGCTCGCACGGCAAGACCACGACGACCGCGATGCTGATCACGGCCCTCCGGCGCGCGAACTTCCCGGCAGGGTACGTCCTTGGAGGCCTCTTTGGGGACGGCACGTCCCCGGCCCGCGTGGGCTCAAACGAATGGGTCGTGGCCGAGGTCGATGAAAGCGACGGGACGATAGACTGCTTTTCCCCGGAGATCGCCGTCGTCGTGAACCTCGACTGGGACCATCCGGACCGCTACCGAGATCCCTCGGAATTCGACGGGGCCTTCGCCGCCCTCCTCGCCAGGACCCGGGGGTCGGCGCTCCTCAGCGACGCCTGCGGCCGCTCGCTGCAGAGGCTGGCGGTGCTCGGCGCGGGCCCGCGGGCCCACACCTTCGGGCGAAGCGGCGACTTTTCCGGCGAGCCGGTGGAAAGCGTCCAGGCGGGCATGGTCCTCCGGCTGGGAGGCCTGTTTCCCAGGGAGGACGTGTCCGTCCGGGCCTCCGGTGATTTCAACGCGGCGAACGCGACCGCGGCGCTCGCCGCGGCACAGCTGATGGGGGTCCGCCCGGCCCGGGATCTCCTCTCCGCCTATCCCGGGGTCCGCCGGCGCCAGCAAAGGCTCCCTGCTCCGGCGGGTCTCGTCGTGATCGAGGACTACGCCCATCATCCGACGGAGATCCGGGCGCTGCTGGTCAGCCTTCGCCGCGAAGGATCCGGGCGCCTTGTGGTCGTCTTCCAGCCGCACCGGTTCAGCAGGACGGCCCAATTCAAGACGGAGTTTGCCGCGGCCCTCGCACTTTGCGACAGCCTCCATCTCCTGGACGTCTATCCCGCCGGCGAGGCCCCCGTGCCGGGGGGCACGGGGGTCAGCGGGGCGGTTGGGTGGTTTAGGAGACGGTGACGGGGGCGCCGGTGTTGTCCCAGGTGTTGCCGGACCAGGTGTTGCCGTTTTTGCCGGTGGTGGCGACGGCGG
>CAZGOX010000049.1:0-12955 GCA_964527955.1 uncultured Opitutaceae bacterium
GCTCCGGACGCGGAGGCGGTCGCAACCGTTTCCCCGTCGTATTCCGGGGCGCCGGAATTTGTCCGTCAAGTGACCGCCCGCCTTCTCGCGGACCAAGGGGACCTCATGCCCGTGAGCGCGATTCCCTTTGACGGGTGCTGGCCGACAGGCACGTCCCGCTTTGAGAAGCGCAACATCGCACTCGAGACCCCGGTCTGGGATCCGGCGGTGTGCATTCAGTGCAACAAGTGCGTCCTCGTCTGCCCGCATGCCGCAATCCGCGCGAAGTTCGTGCCGCCCGCCGAGCTGGCGGGGGCGCCGGCGGGGTTTGCCTCGACGCCGTTCCGGTCCTCGGAATTCCCCGGCCAGGTCTACACGCTCCAGGTTGCGCCCGAGGACTGCACCGGCTGCTCGCTTTGCGTGCAGGTTTGCCCGGCGAAGGACCGCACGAACCCGCGCCACAAGGCGATCGACATGGCGCCGCAGGGGACGCGCCTCGAGGCCGAGCGGAAACACTGGGACTTCTTCCTCGGTCTGCCCGACCCGGATCGCACGAGGCTGGACACGGGAACGGTCAAGGGCGTCCAGTTCATGACGCCGCTCATGGAGTTTTCCGGGGCGTGCGCCGGATGCGGGGAGACGCCCTACCTGAAACTGCTCACCCAGCTCTTCGGCGACCGGCTGGTGATCGCAAATGCGACGGGCTGTTCGTCGATCTACGGGGGCAACCTGCCCACCACTCCTTATTGCGCGAATCGCGAAGGGCGGGGCCCGGCCTGGGCCAACTCACTCTTCGAGGACAATGCCGAGTTCGGCTTCGGCCTTCACCTGGCGGTGGAGCAGCGCGCGCGCACGGCGCGGGAATTGCTGGCCCGGGTCGACCTTCCTCTGGCCGGGCCGGGGTTCAAGGAGTCCCTGCTGGCCGCCGACCAGGGCTCGGAGGCCGGAATCGCCGCCCAAAGGGCGCGGGTCGGCGCCCTGCTCGACCTGTTGCGCGCGACGGGAGGATCTGATGCCCGCCGGCTCGCGGCCCTGGCGGACGACCTCGTCAAGAAGACCGTGTGGATCGTGGGCGGCGACGGCTGGGCCTACGACATCGGCTACGGCGGCCTCGACCATGTCCTCTCCACCGGCGCGAACGTGAAGGTGCTCGTCCTCGACACCGAGGTTTATTCCAACACCGGGGGGCAGTCCTCAAAGTCGACGTCGCTCGGCGCCGTGGCGAAGTTCGCCGCGGGCGGAAAAGGGCTGGCCAAGAAGAACCTCGCGCTGATGGCCATGCAGTACGGCCATGTCTACGTGGCGCAAGTCGCGTTTGGGGCCAAGGACAGCCAGACCGTCGCGGCCTTCCGCGAGGCGGAGGCCTATGACGGCCCGGCCCTCATCATCGCCTACTCCCATTGCATCGCCCACGGCTTCCCCCTGCATCTGGGCGTGGAGCAGCAGAAGCTGGCGGTCGACAGCGGCTACTGGCCGCTGTTCAGGCATGATCCACGGCTGGCGGGGAGCGGGGAGACGCTTAAGCTCGACTCCGGGCCGCCCAAGGCGACCCTCGACAAGTTCACAGCGAACGAAACCCGCTTCAGCATGCTGAAACACGTCGCGCCCATGAGGGCTGCCGAGCTCGCCGGGAAGGCCCAGGCGCAGGTGCGGGAGCGGTACGCCCTGTATCAGCGCCTCGCCGCCAACTCCACGGGCAGCGGGGGCGCCCCCGCGACGGCGCCTGCGCCCGCGACCCCAACGAAAACCGCCCCGCCATGAATCTCTCCACAAAGTACCTCGGCTTGAAGCTGGAGAGCCCCCTCATCGTCGGGGCGTCGCCGTTTTGCGACAGCATCGACTCCGCGAGCAGGCTGCAGGACGCGGGGGCGGCCGCCCTGGTGATGAGGTCGCTGTTTGAGGAGCAGATCGAGGCCGAGATCCTCGCCCTGGCGCGGAGCACCGAGACCCCGGCCGAGAGCCACTCCGAGGCGACCTCGTACTTCCCCAACTTCTCGGAGTACCAGTTCGGCCCGGACCAGTACCTGCGCCAGATCGAGGGACTGAAGAAGGCCCTGACCATCCCGATCATCGCCTCCCTGAACGGGGCAAGGCTTGGCGGATGGGTGGACTACGCCAGGCGCTTCGAGGCGGCGGGCGCCGACGCGATCGAGCTCAACCTGTACCAGCTCGCCTCCGACGCCGGGGCGACGGCGAATGACGTCGAGGCGGGCCTCCTGGAGACCGTCCGGCAGGTGTCCGGCTCGGTGAAGGTGCCGGTGGCGGTCAAGCTGTCGCCCTTCCACACCTCGCCCGCGAACTTTGTCCGAATGCTGGAGAAGGAGGGCGCAAAGGGAGCCGTTCTCTTCAACCGGTTTTACCAGCCCGACCTCGACCTGGAGGAGATGGAGGTGCTGCCCAAGCTGCAGCTGTCCGATCCGACCGAGCTCCTGCTCCGGCTCCGCTGGCTCGCGATCATCTCCCCGCAGGTCAATCTTTCCCTCGCCGCGAGCGGAGGGGTCCACGATTCGCTGGACGCCCTCAAGGCCCTGTTCGCGGGCGCGAGCGCCGTGCAGGTGGTGTCCGTGCTCCTCAGGCACGGGCCGCGCTACCTCTCGGTGATGCTGAACGGCATGCGCAGCTGGCTGGCCGAGCACGGCTACTCCGGCGTCCAGGAGGTCCAGGGCGTCATGAATCTCCGCCATTGTCCCGAGCCCTCTTCCTTTGAGCGGGCGAACTACATAAGGATTCTCCAAGCTTGGCGGATCACTCCTTCCCATGAAAAGACCTGACCGAAGAGCCTGGCTCCAGGGAGCCGAGGCACAATGCTCCAATCCTCCCGCGCCGCGCCTGGACCCGCCCTGGCGCCTGGTCCTGCTGGGCGCGCCCGGCGTCGGCAAGGGAACCCAGGCGGACCTCCTGTGCACCCGGCTGGGCGCCTGCCATCTTTCCACGGGCGACATCCTGCGCGCGGCAGCCGCTCCCGGCAGCTGCAACCGCACGCCGGCGCTCAGCGCTGCGGTCGACTTCATGCACCGGGGGGCGCTTGTCCCCGACCAGGTCATCCTGGACTTGGTCGGCGAGCGGGGGCGCTGCCTGCGCTGCTGCGGGGGCTTTGTCCTGGACGGGTTTCCGCGCACTGTTGCACAGGCCGAGGCGCTGGAAGCCTACATGGAACGCGAGGGCGTCCGGCTGGACTACGTGTTCAACTACCAGCTGCCTCTCAACGAGATTGTGGATCGGCTCAGCGGGCGGCGGGTCTGCCCGGGATGCAAGGCCGTATATCACGCCGTTCACCAGCCCCCAAAGCACGAGGGCCTGTGCGACAAGTGCGGCAGGGCCCTGGTGATCCGGGACGACGACCAGCCGGAGACGATCCGCACCAGGATGCGGGTGTATGAGGAAGCCAACCGGCCCCTGGTCGAGTGGTACGCCGCCAAGGGGCTCCTCGTGAACATCCCGGCCGACGGGACGCCGGAGGAGATCTTCCAGCGCACCTGGGCGTGCGCGAAGAAATAACGGCTACCCGGCCTTTGCCCCGTCCCCGCCCCGGCGCCGCAGCCGGGCGTGGAGGGCCTGGACCGCCTTGACGGCCTTGCCGACCCCGCGGCGGGCGGTCGGCGAGAGCTCCTCGCCGAATGCGAGGTCCTCCGCCGGCACGGTCAGCATCCAGGCGTCCGGGGCGCGGCCGAAGACGTCGCGCGACAGCGCCAGGAGGGTCTGCGGGTCGGAGGCATGGGCAAGGACCTGGGACGATCCGGACGCATCGATCCGCCTCATCTTCACGGCGTCCACGGGGTCCACGGCCACGTCCACGAAGACCGCCGCCCAGGCCTGCGACAGGGGATCCGCAAGCTCGGGCGTCAACTGGGGGCAGGCGATCGTCCTCACGCCGGCAAGGCGGAGCCCCTCCACGGCTTCCGCGACCCTGGGCCCGACGCCGTCGTCGCGGCGCAGAGTGTTGCCATAGCCGATCACCAATAGGTCATTGCTCACGAGTTACCTCCTTCAAAAGCACGCCGCCGGGGCCGATCAGTCGGACCCGCATGGGCATCCGCCCGGCCGCATGGGTCGAGCAGCTCAGGCACGGGTCGTAGCACCGGATCCCGTGCTCGATCCTGTTCAGCATGGGCTCCGGAATGTCGGAGCCGCGCACGTAGTGCCGCGCGATCTGCGCCACCGTCCGGTTCATGGCGAGGTTGTTCTGGCCCGTGGCCACGATCAGGTTCACCTTCTGGAGGAGCCCGGAGCGGTCGACCGTGTAGTCGTGGAACAGGGTGCCGCGCGGCGCCTCGCTCGCGCCGACCCCGCGCAGGGAGTTGACGCCCGCGTCGGCGCGCAGGTCGCGGCCGAACAGGTCCGGATCGTCCAGTGCGCGCTCGATGTGCTCCAGGGACGCCAGGATCTCGACCAGCCGGGCGTGGTGGTACAGGAAGGAGGACGTGACCGCCCCGCGGCCCATCTGCTTGAAGGCCTTCAGCTCGGCGTCGGCCCTCGGGGTTCCCATCCGCCCGCACACGTTGAGGCGGGCCAGCGGCCCCACCCGGTAGATGCCCCCGGGGAAGCCCAGGTCCTTGAAGTAGGGGGATTTCAAATACGAGCTCTCCTGCACCGACTCGCCGAGGTAAGCCTGATAGTCGGCCGGGTCGACCTGGTCGGCGATGATGCTGCCGGTGCTGTCGGTGAAGCGCAGGCGGCCGCCGTGGTGCTCCCAGGCGCCGTCGGGCGCGACCAGGCCCATGAAGAGGGACGGGAAGTTGCCGAAGATGAGGGCCTCCTCCCTGTGGGACTCCATGGCCTTCCGGTAGAGGCCGAAGGCGGCTTCCACCGTGGCGAAGGCCTCGGGCAGCCGCTGCCGGATGCGCGCGCTGCCTTCCTCGGAAAGCGCGCTGCGCACACCGCCGGGAACAGCCCAGGCCGGGTGGATCTTTTTTCCCCCGAGCACCTCGATGATCTCCTGGCCGAACTGCCGGAGGCGGATTCCGGCCCGCGCCAGCTCAGGGTCTGCGGCGATCAGACCGAAGACGTTGCGGGTCGCCGGGGGCGCGTCCCAGCCGAGGATGAGGTCGGGGGCGCTCAGGTGGAAGAAGCTCAGCGCGTGGCTCTGCACGAGCTGGCCGAGGTTCATCAGGCGCCTCAGCTTGTCCGCGGACGGCGGAATCGCGACGGCCATGATGGCGTCCCCCGCCTTGGCCGAGGCCAGCAGGTGGCTCACCGGACAGATGCCGCAGATGCGGGGGGTGATGCCCGGCATCTCGCTGAAAGGCCTGCCCTCGCAGAACTTCTCGAAGCCCCGGAACTCCACCACGTGAAACTCCGCGTCGGACACCTGTCCGGCGTCGTCCAGGAAGATGCTGATCTTCGCGTGGCCCTCGATCCGGGTGACCGGGTCTATGATGATGCGCTTTGCCATGGGTCCCCCTCAGCCGAACTTGATCTGCTCCCCTTCGAGCTTGAGCGGCAGGCCGGACAGCGCGCGCTCGAGGAGCTCCCGGATGCGCCCGGCGGACGGCGGGCATCCCGGCAGGAAGGCGTCGACCCGGACGATCTCATGCACGGGGCGGACCCTCTCCAGAAGCTCCGGCACGATGCCGTCGGCCAGCGGCAGCCGCCGGTTGTGCTGGGCGTTCGTGATGTAGGCGCATTGCAGGACGTTCTCCGCGTTCCCCGGCCCGAGCTGGTTGCGCATGGCCGGGACGTTGCCCGTAACGGCGCAGTCGCCGAACGAGACGAGCACCCTCGTGCGCCGGCGGACCTTTTGGATCAGCTCGAGGTTGTCGCGGTTGCAGATGGCGCCCTCGACCAGGCAGAGATCCACGCCGTCGGGATACTCCTTCACGTCCATCACCGGGCTGTAGACAATGTCGACCTTCCCGGCCAGCTCGATGAGGAACTCGTCCAGGTCGAGGAACGACATGTGGCAGCCGGCGCAGCCGCCGAACCATGCGGTGGCTATCCTCAGACGCTCCATTGCTGCTTCTCCCGTGCGTTGACGATGAACTCAAGCTTGGAGCGGTCGCGCACCATCTCGGAAACGGTCGATCCCCGGTCGAAGAGCGCCCCGGTCGGGCAGGAGAGGACGCACTTTCCGCAGGAAGTGCAGCTGTCCGAGTCTCCCCAGGCCTGGTTCAGGTCGTCGATGATGTAGGACTTCGCGCCCCGGCCGGCCACGTTCTTGGTGCCGGCCCCCTCGATATGCCAGCACACGCGCACGCAGCGCGTGCACAGGATGCAGCGGTTGTGGTCGAGGCCGAAGAGCCGGTGCGTGGCGTCCACGCCCCATCGCGGGAAGCAGTACTCGTAGCGGACGTGGTCCACGCCGTTCTCCCAGGCCAGCTTCTGCAGCTCGCAGTGGCCGTTCGACACGCAGGCCGCGCATACGTGGTTGCGTTCGGCGAGGAGCAGCTCGAGCGTCATGCGGCGGTACTTCGCCAGCCGCTCGGAGTCGGTCCGCACGTCCATGCCCTCCGCGATCCTCGTCGTGCAGGCCGAAAGGAGCTTGGCCACGCCGGTCACCTCCACCAGGCAGAGGCGGCAGGCGCCCGCGTCGTAGACGCCCTCGAGGTGGCAGAGGGTCGGGATCTCGATGCCGGCGTCGGTGGCCGCCTCGAGGATGGTCGCGCCCTCCTCGGCGCTGACCTGCCTGCCGTCGATGATGAGAGTCTTCGCGCCCATGGGGATCAGGAGGAGGATGCCTCGCCGGCCGGCTCGGGCTGCAGCAGCTCGAGATACTCGCCGCGGAACGAACGCAGCGTGCTGAGGACGGGATTCGGGGCGTTTTGTCCGAGCCCGCAGAGGCTCGTGCGGGCGACCATTTCGCAAAGCTCCTCCAGGGTGGCCAGGTCCCGGGCGGTGGCCTCGCGCCTGACGATCTTGTCGAGCAGGCGGTGCATCTGCACCGTGCCGGTGCGGCAGGGGATGCACTTGCCGCACGACTCGTCCATGCAGAACTCCATGAAGAAGCGCGCGATCTCGGGCATGCGCGTCGACTCGTCCATGACGATCATCCCGCCGGAGCCCATGATGGAGCCCAGGCGGGTGAGCGACTCGTAGTCGACCGGCGTGTCGAGCTCGGTCGCCGGGATGCATCCGCCGGACGGCCCGCCGGTCTGCACGGCCTTTATCATGGCCCCTCCGGGCGCGCCCCCGCCCATCTCCTCGACGATCTGGCGCAGCGGCGTGCCCATGGGCACCTCGATGAGTCCCGTGTTCTCGATCTTGCCCGCGAGCGCGAACACCTTCGTCCCCTTGCTCAGGCCCGTCCCGATGGAGGCGAACCACTCGGCCCCCTTGCGGATGATCGTGGGGATGTTGGCGAAGGTCTCGACGTTGTTGATGAGCGTCGGGCAGCCCCAGAGGCCGCTCTCCGCGGGGAACGGGGGTCGCGGCCTCGGCGTCCCGCGCCGGCCCTCGATCGAGGCCATGAGCGCCGTCTCCTCGCCGCAGACGTAGGCCCCCGCGCCGATGCGGATGTCGATTGTGAAGTTGAACGGGGACTCGAAGATGCCGCTGCCCAGGAGCCCGAGCTGCTTCGCCTGCCTGATCGCCGTCTGCAGCCGTTTGATCGCCAGCGGGTACTCGGCGCGGACGTAGATGAAGCCCTGGTTTGCGCCCACGGCGTGGCCGGCGATCGCCATGCCCTCCAGCACGCTGTGCGGGTCGCTCTCGAGCACGCACCGGTCCATGAAGGCGCCCGGGTCGCCCTCGTCGGCGTTGCACACGACATACTTTTGCGCGCCGGCCGTCTTCGCCACGGTGGCCCACTTCAGCCCCGTGGGATAGCCCGCCCCCCCGCGGCCGCGCAGCCCGCTCTTGATGATGCTGTCGACCACGTCCTTGGGGGTCATCTCGCGCAGCACGGCGTGCAGCCCGCGGTAGCCCTCGGCGGAAATGTAGGACTCGATGCGCTCGGGGTCGATCCTGCCGCTGTTTGCCAGGACGATGGAGAGTTGCTTGCTGAAGAACGGGTGCCCCGTGTCCCCCCGTCTGGCGCCGGGTTCCCCGCCCTGCGTCGACGCGACGAGCGAGGGGGCTTCCTCGGGGGAGACCTTCTCGTACAGGGCGCCCTCGGGATCCACGCCCACGAGAGGGCCCTGGCAGCAAAGCCGCATGCAGCCGACGCCGCGAACCTCCACGCGGTCCGAGAGACCGGCGTCGCGGACCGCCTTCTCCAGCCCCGCCTTCACCCAGTCGGAATGGGAGGACATGCAGCCGGCCGCCATGCAGCAGCGGATGACCGTCCTCTTCCGGGAGGCCTCCTCCTTTTCCGCGATGGCGATGAGATCGTCAATGACCATGGGACCACCATCCCTTCACCTGGGCGACCGCCGACTCGGGCGTCTGGCGGGGATGGATCACGCCGTCGTAGACAACCGCAGGCGCGATGCCGCAGGCGCCGATGCAGCGGGCGGTCAGCAGGGAGAGCTGCTTGTCGCCGGTCGTCTCGCCGGCCTTGATCTCGGCCTCGGCCTCGACGGCCGCCAGGATCCGGTCGGAGCCGCGCACGTAGCAGGCCGTGCCCAGGCACACCACGCAGGTATGCAGGCCCTGGGGCTTGAGCGTGAAGAAATGGTAGAAGGTGGCCACGCCGTACACGCGGCTCGGCGGGAGCTTCAGCCGGTAGGCCACGAACAGCAGCAGGTCGTCCTCAAGGTACCCGAACAGCTCCTGGGCCTTGTGCAGCACCTCGATCAGGGCATCCTGGCGGCCCTGGAATTTCTTGATGTGAACCTCAAGGATCTTGAAACGCTTGTCGCCGCTGGCGTGCTTCATGACGCGGGCGACCGCGCCCTTCCTGTCGGGCCGTATGAGGTCGGCTCTCACGGCGCCGAAGATAATGCCCGCAGGCCCGGGCATCTGCGCGCATTTTGGTATAGGCTGGGCATTTCTTGGGGCCCCGGGGAGGGAAATCAGCGGAGCATGATCTTCACGCCATGAGTGTCGAAGGACCCGAGGGGAACGGATCCGACGGGAGCGGAGCGAAGCTCGACATCGCCGCAGCCGTCCGGCCGGAAGCGCTGGATGACCCACTCGGTGCATCCGATTCCGGAGAGGACCCCGGCCATCTCCCCGAGGTCGCCGGCCGAGAGCAGGCGGGAATGCCAGGTCGTGCGGACCTCGCAGGCCACGCGGGCCTGGAGCAGCATCTCAAGGCTGGCCCGGACCTGGTCCCCATCGGCATGGCCGGTGATCCGCCCGTAGGCCGGGAATGGGCCCTTGAAGTCGAACCCCACCCAGTCGACCAGCGCCAGCAGCGGGGACAGCCTTCCAGGGGACGGCCCGGCCGTGTGCAGGCCAATCTTGAACCCCAGGGCCCGGGCCTGCCCGACCGCCTCCAGGATCCCGGGCTGGAGGGTGGGTTCACCGCCGCTGAAGACGATGGCGTCGAGCAGCCGCCGCCTGCGCTCCAGCCACACCAGCATTTCGTTCCAGCCGTAACGGCCCGGTGTGCCAAACGAGATCAGGTCCGGGTTGTGGCAATAGCGGCACCGCCAGCCGCATCCCTGGCAAAAGACGACCGCGGCAAGCTGGCCGGGCCAGTCCACGGTGGACAGCCGCTGCACTCCGCCGACCCGGATGCACTCCCGGGCCGCGCGCGCACCGCAGCCAGGCAGAGTCACTTCCCGGCGCATTGCGCCTCCTGGAAGAACCGCCGTTCCTTGTGTTCCCCCTGTTTGCCGATGTTGAAGCTGGAAACAGGCCGATGGTAGCCCATCACCCGGGTCCAGATCTCGCAGTGCTGGCGTTCGCCGTCGGGCAGGACGGTCTCGGTCCCCTCGACGAATTTGTCCCTGGCCAGATCTTCGTCGCAGCAGGGGCAGAATTCCTGCTCCCCGGCCAGGTACCCGTGCTTCGGGCAGATCGAGAAGGTGGGCGTGATGGTGATGTACGGGAGCGAGAAGCGCTCAAGCGCCCTCCGCACGAGCTTCTTGCAGGCTTCCGGGCTCGAGAGGCGCTGCGCCATGTACAGGTGGAGCACGGTGCCGCCGGTGTACTTTCGCTGGAGATCATTCTGGCGCTCGAGCGCCTCGAAGGGGTCGTCGGTGAAATCGACGGGAAGCTGCGACGAGTTGGTGTAGTAGGGGTTGCTCTCGGTGCCGGCCTGAAGAATGTCGCTCCACCGCTTCCGGTCCTCCTTCGCGAAGCGGTACGTCGTGCCCTCGGCCGGGGTCGCCTCCAGGTTGTACATGTGGCCCGTCTCCTCCTGGAAACCGAGGATGCGCCCGCGGACATGGTCCAGCAGCCGGACCGCGAAGGCATGGCCCCAGGCGCTGGCGATGTTGTCGTGGTCGGACGTGAAGTTGCGGATCATCTCGTTGATCCCGTTCACGCCGAGCGTCGAGAAGTGGTTGCGCAGGGTCCCGAGGTAGCGCTTGGTGAAGGGGAACAGGCCCTGGTCCATGAGCCTTTGGACGACCTTTCGCTTGATTTCCAGGCTGTTGCGGCCGATGTCGAGCAGCTCGTCCACCCGCCGCAGGAGGCCGGCCTCGTCTCCCTTGTAGAGGTAGCCGAGCCTGGCGCAGTTCAGGGTGACGACCCCGATCGAGCCGGTCTGCTCCGCCGAGCCGAAAAGCCCGTTGCCGCGCTTGAGCAGCTCCCTGAGGTCGAGCTGCAGCCGGCAGCACATCGACCGGATCATGTTGGGCTTCAGGTCAGAGTTGATGAAGTTCTGGAAGTAGGGGAGGCCGTACTTTGCCGTCATGGCAAAAAGGCGGTCCGTGTTCTCCGCGTCCCAGGGAAAGTCCTTGGTGATGTTGTACGTCGGGATGGGGAAGGTGAAGGCCCTGCCCCTGGCGTCGCCGTCGCTCATGATCTCGATGTACGCCTGGTTGATCATGTCCATCTCGTGCTGGAGCTCGCCGTACGTGAAGGGCTGCTCCCGGCCGGCGATGACGGGCGCCTCGCCGCGCAGGTCCTCGGGGCAGGTCCAGTCGAACGTGAGGTTGGTGAACGGCGTCTGCGTGCCCCAGCGCGAGGGGACGTTGAGGTTGTAGATGAGCTCCTGGACGCATTGGCGGACCTCCTTGTACGTCATCGCGTCCTTGCGCACATACGGGGCCATGTAGGTGTCAAAGGACGAGAACGCCTGGGCCCCGGCCCACTCGTTTTGAAGCGTGCCGAGGAAGTTCACGATCTGGCCGACCGCCGAGTGCATGTGTTTGGGCGGCGCGGCCTCCACCTTCCCGGGCACGCCGTTCAGGCCCTCCCTGAGGAGGGTGCGCAGCGACCAGCCCGCGCAGTATCCGCACAGCATGTCGAGGTCGTGGATGTGGACGTCCCCGTTGCGATGGGCTGCGCCGACCTCGGGCGGGTAGACATGGTTGAGCCAGTAGTTGGCCGTCAGCTTGCCGGAGATGTTCAGGACGAGCCCGCCGAGGCTGTAGCCCTGATTGGCATTGGCGGACACCCGCCAATCCCGGCGGTTGATGTACTCGTTGATCGAGGACTCCACGTCGACGAAGGAGCGGTGGTCGGCTCGGAGCACCTTGCGCTGTTCGCGGTAGATGATGTACGCGCGCGCGGTCTTCAGGTACCCCGCGCGGATCAGCTGCGTCTCCACATCGTCCTGGATCTGCTCGATGCCGATGGGCTCGCCCGCCGAGCGGGCCAGCGCCATCCGCACAACCTCGGAGGTGAGGCGCGTGGACACCACGGCGTCAAACTCCGAGGTCGCCGCCCCGGCTTTCAGGATCGCGTTGTAGATCTTCGACTCGTCGAACGCCACTTTGCGTCCGTCGCGTTTAATCACCGGGGGCAGGATGAGGGAGGTAATGGGCATGAGAGGAAAAATCGTGCGTGCGGCGGCCGGGACCTGGCTGCCCTCGGTCACGCCCCGACAACGCCGGGCCGCTTTCGCGGGCCGGACACTTTCGGGCGGCAAATACGGCAGCTGCCGGGAAACTTCACGGGAACCCTGCGCACTCTAGCCTCGTTCCGGACCGGGGACTTCGCAGCCTTTGCTGTACCCGGCGCATTTCTTGCCAATTCAATGCATGGCTGGCCAAGCACAAGGTTTGCGTCGCAAATCCTCCCCTCCCGGTCCTAGGATGGGCTCATTCCCCCATGAAAACCACCGCCCTGCTGGCCACCGGCGTCGATAGAGTCGAGGTTGTCGAGACGGACATACCGGACCCCGGGTCCGGTCAGGTCATCGTCGAGGCACTGTACACCGCGATCAGCCCGGGAACGGAGATGCGATGCCTCGCGGGCAGGCAGCCCGGGGCCGCCTTCCCGTTCATTCCCGGCTACTCGATGGTGGGCCGCGTGGCCCGGCGAGGGGAGGGCGCGGCCGTCGCCGAGGGGACCATGGTCTTCTGCGCGGGGACAGAGAAGGCGGGCCTGCCCTTGCTGTGGGGCGGCCACGTCGCCCACGCGCTGACCCGCGCGGAAAGCCTTTTCGCGCTTCCATCCGGAGTCGATCCGCTCGACGCCTCCATTGCCAAGCTGGCTGCCATCGCCTACCGCGGGGTCCGGGTCTCCGGCACGCGCCCACATGAGGAGGTGGCCGTGGTCGGGCTTGGAGTCATCGGCCAGCTCGCCGCCCGGCTGCACGCGCTCGCCGGGGCGCGCGTGGTAGCCGCAGACCTCGATTCGCATCGCGTCGCGACGGCAAAGTCCGCGGGCATCCAGGCGGTGGTGCCGGACGGCGGCCTGGCCGCGGCCTTCAAGGCCGTGCAGCCGGGCGGGGCCGATGTCGTCGTCGACTCGACCGGGGTGCCGTCCGTGCTCCCGGAGTCCCTTCTGCTGGCGAAGACCAAGCCGTGGGACAACTCGATCACGGAGCCCGCGCGGCTGGTCGTGCAGGGGAGTTATGCGGCGGGCGTGACCTTTGATTACCACCAGGCCTTTTTCCGCGAACTGACCGTGCACTTCCCGCGGGACTGCCAGCGGAGGGACATAGAGACGGTGCTGGGAATGCTGGCCCGCGGAACACTGAAGCCCCGGGAATTGATCACGCGGGTGGCGAAGCCCGCGGAGGCGCAGGCCGTGTATGGCG
>CAZGOX010000050.1:0-4776 GCA_964527955.1 uncultured Opitutaceae bacterium
CCATTATCCTGCGCCCCCGGGCACAACCTACGGCCCAGGGGACGCAGGCAAGGCTGCAGTCCCGCGCCAGCCCCTCCGCGTGGTGACCTTGTCCACCGTGCTCACCGAGATCGCCGCAACGATTGGCGGGCCCGATGTCACCGTGACGGGCCTTCTCCAGCCGGGCGTCGACCCCCACAGCTTTGAGCCGAACCCGTCGGACCTGCGCAAGCTCGTCGGAGCCGACGTCGTGCTGGCCTCGGGCCTTGGCGTCGAGGCCTATCTGGACAGGCTCGCCTCAGACTCGGGCACTGGCGCCGCCATCATCGAGGTTGGCGACGTCCTGGCCGACCACTCGCTCTTCATCGAGGAGCATGGCAGGCGCGAGCCGGACCCTCACTGGTGGAACAGCATCGCGGCCACCAAGCGGGTCGTCCAGGCCGTTACCGCCGAGTTCTGCAGGCTCAGGCCTGGCTCGAGCTCCGACTTCGCCGCCCGGGCCGGGGTTCTGAATGCCAGACTGGACGCCCTGGACGCCTGGGCCCGCGGGCAGATTGCAACGCTGGCCCCTGCGCGGCGCCAGCTTGTGACCAACCACGATGCCTTCGCCTGGTTCGCCCGCGACTACGGGTTCACGGTGCACCCCATCAGCGGACTCAGCCCCGATTCCGAGCCCGGGGCCAGGGACCTGGCCCGGCTTGCCGACCTCGTCAAAGACGGGCACATCCCGGCGATCTTCGTCGAAAGTTCGGAAAGTTCCGCGCTGGCAACGGCGCTGGCCACCGAAACCGGAGCCAGCCTTGGCGGGATGCTCTACGCCGACGGATTGTCTCCCGACGGGGACGGCGCAACGTATGAAGGCATGTTCAGGCATAACGTGCACACCATTGTCGGGGCGCTTGGCAAGTAGCCGGCACCCGGAAACCACGGACCCTCCATGCAAGAACCCATCCCAGTCACCGTCCTCACGGGATTCCTTGGCGCAGGCAAGACCACCCTGCTGAACCGCATCCTCACCGAGCAGCACGGCCGGAAGATCGCGGTCATCGAGAACGAATTCGGGGAGGTCGGCGTCGACAACCAACTGGTGATCAGCGGCGACGAGGAGCTGTTCGAGATGAACAACGGATGCATCTGCTGCTCGGTCCGCGGCGACTTGATCCGGATCCTGGGTCGCCTCCTCAAGCGAAAGGACCGCCTGGACGGGGTGCTGATTGAGACGACCGGGCTGGCGAACCCGGCGCCCGTCGCCCAGACCTTTTTCACGGACGAGGAGATGCGCTCGGCGTTCCGCCTCGACGCCATTGTCACGGTGGTGGACGCCCGCCATGTCGCCCGGCATCTGGATGACGGCGACGAATCGGTGAAGCAGATCGCCTTCGCCGACGTGATCCTTCTCAACAAGACCGATCTCGTTTCGCCGGAGGATCTTCGCGCCCTTGAGGAGCGGATCCGGGGCATCAACGCCGTCGCCAGGCTCTTCCCGACCAGGAACTGCGACGTCCCGCTGGACCGCGTGCTGAGGGTCGGGGGCTTCAATCTCGACCGGGCCGCCGAGCTGGATCCGAAATTCCTGGAGGCCGAGCACCCCTTTGAGTGGGCCGGGGCCTATCCACTGCCCGCGGGCATCCACGAACTGGTCATCGGGCACGGGAAGGAGGAGGAGCACGACGGCCATGAAGGCCATGAACATGGTCACGATCACCTCCACCACCATCACCGCGGAGCGGAAAACGAACTCAAGGTGGCGGTCCTCCCAGTAACGATTCCGCCCGGCCTTGGCGCGGACGACCCCGCGCCTGGGTCGATCATCGCAGCCGAGGCCGTCGCCGACCGGTTGTTTTCCGGAGAGGGATCCCTCCTTGGCGCCGGCGCGGACACGATGCCCGGCCCGACGCTGCGCCGCCTTCACCTCGAGCACGGGAGCGGGCGCTATCTCCTCAAAGTCGCGAGCCCGGGCCACTACCTCGTATTTGAGGAATGCGGCGGGTTTCCCCTTCATGTCCACGTGGACGGAAGCCTTGTCCGCCCGGTCTGGCAGAGGGACTACCACTTCGCGCATGAACACAATGACGACGTCGGCTCCGTCGGCATCCATCAGCCGGGCGACCTGGACGGCACCCGGTTGAACGACTGGATCAGCAACCTCCTGCGGACGAAAGGCGGCGACATCTACAGGATGAAGGGCGTCCTCAGCGTAAAGGGTGCCGACAAGCGCCTGGTTTTCCAGGGAGTGCACATGCTCTTCGACGCGAAGTTTGACCGGCCATGGGGTTCGGAACCGCGGACCAATTCCCTCGTCTTCATCGGGCGAAACCTCGACAGGGCTGCCCTGACGGGGGCGTTCCAGGCTTGCCTTGCCTAGGCGGCGCCATGGAGCTGACCAAACACTGGGCGGCCCGCCTCGACGACTACGCGATTGATATCGCATGGTCGCCCGACGGGTCGCTGCTCGCCGCAGCATCAGCCTCCGGCCCCATCAGCGTCCTCCGGGAGGCAGACGGCAGCCCCCTCCACGAGCTGCCCGGCCACGACGGGGGAACGAATGCCCTGGCCTGGCAGTCGTCGCTCGCCTCCGCGGGCCAGGATGGAACCGTCAAGTTCTGGGACGCATGGGCAGGCCAGCATGTAGCCACCGCCAAACTTGGCTCAGCGTGGGTGGAACACCTCGCCTGGGGCCACTCGCTCCTTGCGGCCGCCTGCGGCCGCAACCTCGCGCTCCTGAACTTGGATGGGTCGATCCTGCACGCGTTCGACGACGCCCCCAAGACCCTGTCTGCGATCGCCTGGAGGCCCCGCCCGGGCCCTGATGGGCACGAGTGCCTCGCCATCGCCTACTTTGGCGGCGTCCGCCTGATCAACCCCGAAGCGCGGTCGATCTCCAGGGAGTTCCCGTACGCAAACGGAATCCACGCCCTCGCATGGTCGCCCGATGGCCGGTGGCTTGTGTCCGGGAACCAGGATCCCAGCGTTCATCTCTGGGTGCCGGACCGGGACGAGGAACTCCAGATGAGCGGCTTCGAGGGCAAGGTGCGCCACCTCTCCTTCGATTTGACGAGCCGCTGGCTGGCGACTGGAGGGGGGCGGGACGTTTCCGTGTGGGATTGCAGCGGAAACGGCCCCGAGGGCCGCGAACCCGTGATGCTTCCCCACGAGGCGCCCGTGTGCGCCCTCGCGTTCCAGCGCGCCCATGGAATCCTCGCGTCAGGAGCCAAGGACGGCGCCGTCCATCTCTGGAGCCCCGAGCGCGGCCAGCCCCTGCGCGCGACGCTCCGCCTCCCGGCCCCGGCTGCAAAGTTCGCGTGGTCCGGCGACGACCGGTTCCTTGCGATCGGCACCGAGCAGGGCGTGGTTTACGTCCTTCGCGTCCAGTAATCGCTGGCGTCCGGAATCCGGGTGTTCCACGCTCGCCGGCCATGGGCGCAAGTGCCTTCACATTTCTCGGGCTGCCATGGCCGCTCTGGCAGTCGCTCCTCCTGACCCTGAGGCTTGCGGCCGTCACGACGCTGCTCCTCGCCGCGCTGGGCCTTCCACTCGCACACTGGATCAACACCACCCGCCGCCGGATCGCCCCGGCGGTGGAGGCCCTGCTTTCCCTGCCCGTCGTCCTGCCTCCCACCGTGATAGGCTTTTACCTATTGATCGCATTTTCCCCAAACCACCCCCCGGGCAGCTGGTGGCGGACGGCGTTCGGGGCGCCGCTTGCCTTTTCCTTCACGGGCCTGGTCATCGCCTCGGTGCTCTATTCCCTCCCCTTTGCCATGCAGCCGTTCCAGGCGGCTCTGAGGAGCGTGCCCGGCGAACTGCTCGACGCAGGGTCGGCGCTCGGGGCCCCTCCCTGGCGGGTCTGGCGGCGGCTTCGCCTTCCCCTCGCATGGCGGGGCGTCGCCGCGGGGCTGACCCTTGGCTTCGCCCACACACTGGGCGAGTTCGGGGTGGTCCTCATGATCGGAGGGTCCATTCCCGGGGTGACCCGCGTCGCCAGCATAGCCCTCTACGACGAGGTGCAGGCGCTGGACTATGAGCAGGCCCATGTTTTTGCGGCCGTGTTGCTGGCGCTCTCCTTTCTCCTGCTGCTGGCCGTGACCCTGTTGCAACGCCGCCGGAACCGCTTTGCATCCTGACGGGCTGCAGCCGAGACTGGCACTCGATGCTCTCGATTCGTAATCTGAAGAAGTACTATCCCACCCCGGAGGGAGCGCGCAGCCTGGTGGTTGATGTTCCGGAGTTTCGGCTTGCCGCCGGGGAGCAGCGCGCCCTGCGCGGCGAAAGCGGCACGGGAAAGACCACCTTCCTGCACCTGATTGCAGGCATCCTCGCGGCCGACAGCGGCACGATCGAGATCGATGGCGTGGACATCGTCGCCCTGCCGGAGTCGCAGAGGGACCGGATTCGGGCCGGGAACATCGGGGTCATCTTCCAGGCCTTCAACCTGCTCCAGGGCTACACGGTGCTGGAGAACGTCCTTCTCGGGATGAGCTTCGGACCCGATGGCCCCAGCCCGGTCCGCGCCCGTCGCCTGCTGGGGCGGGTCGGTCTCGCACACCGCCTGGATCACTTCCCGAGACAGCTCTCCACCGGCCAGCAGCAGCGGGTCGCCGTGGCCAGGGCCCTGGCCAACGGCCCCAGGCTGGTCCTCGCCGACGAGCCCACAGGCAACCTCGATCGCCGCAACGCCGGCGAGGCCCTGACCCTGATCGCCGACGCCTGCCGCGAGGCGAAGGCGGCCCTCCTCCTCGTCAGCCACGACGAACGGATACTCGGCCAGTTCGGGACGGTCCGGGACTTCTCGGAGAT
>CAZGOX010000050.1:4876-12920 GCA_964527955.1 uncultured Opitutaceae bacterium
CGATGACGATTCCGCTGATCCTTTACCGAAGCCTGCGGCAGCACGCGCTGCCCTCCCTGGTCGCCATTGCGAGCATCGCCCTTGCGTCGGGCCTGTTGATGACCGTCTGGGCCGTGAAGGAGGAGGCCCAGGATTCCTTCGTCAACACCACGACGACCTTCGATGCGGTTCTGGGCGCCCGGGGCTCGAAACTGCAGCTCGTCCTCAACTCCATCTTCCATCTCGAGGCCTCGCCGGGAAATCTTCCCGAGAGCGACTACCTGATGATCAAGCATCACCCGGCGGTGAAGACGGCGATCCCGATTGCCGTCGGCGACAACTACTACGGCTGGAGGATCGTCGGGACGATCGACGAACTCTTCAGCGGCGTGGAGATCACCCCTGGGCGCCATTTCACGGTCGAACGCGGCGGGCGACTCTTTTCCGCGGACCGAAAGGAGGCCGTCCTGGGAAGCTTTGCCGCCAGGAGAACCGGCCTCAAGGTGGGCGACACCTTCCATCCCTTCCACGGCCTGACGTTCGATCCCCGCCAGCAGCACGCCGACCTCTACACCGTCACGGGGATCCTTGAGCCCACCAACACCCCCGCGGACCGCGTGATCTGGATTCCGCTTGAGGGCCTGCAGACCATGTCCGGCCACGACCCCCGTCTCGCACACGATGTCAGCGCGGTCCTGATCCAGCTGAGGGCGCCTTCGGCAGGCTTCATGCTCGACCTGATGTACAACCGGCAGGGCAACCGCCTCACCTTCGCCTACCCG
Source organism: uncultured Opitutaceae bacterium (assembly GCA_964527955.1). GTDB lineage: Bacteria > Verrucomicrobiota > Verrucomicrobiia > Opitutales > Opitutaceae > Palsa-1447. The sequence goes on from CAZGOX010000050.1 coordinate 5,638, forward strand.
GTTGGGGCGATCATCGCCGACTTCTTTTCCAAGATCGACTGGTTCGACCGTGTCCTGGCCCTGGTGGCTTATCTCGTCGCCGTCGTGGCCGCCGCAAGCGTCCTGGCGGGAATCTATGCCTCCATGAGCGCCCGCCAGCGGGACCTCGCGATCCTCAGGGCCCTGGGCGCGCGGAGGAGGACGGTATTCGGCGCGGTCCTTGGCGAAGCGGCCTGCATAGGGGCGCTCGGCGCCTGCCTGGGATACTTTGTCTACGCGAGCTTGTTTACAGCGGTCGCCGCGGTCATCCGGGCGCAGACAGGCGTCGTACTTGCGTTGGGCGCATGGCACCCCGTCCTCTGGGCCGGGCCTGCAGCCATGATCCTGCTCTGCTCGCTCGGGGGCATCGTCCCCGCGCTCAAGGCCTACAGGCTGCCTGTGGCCGAGACCTTGGCGCCGACATCGTGAGGACGCCCGCCCTGAAGGGACTCCTGTTTGCCCTGGTTCTGGCCGCCACGGGAGTTGCGCCCAGGCCGGCGGCGGCGGCCGCCCAGGAGAGTCCGGGCGCGCTCATCGCCGAGCTCCTCAGGGACCCATCGACCGCGGACTGGCGCGCCCTGTCCCGCTTCGATGGCACGCTCACCCGACGCGAATTCGAGTCCCGCCTCGACGAAATCTTCGACCCGGGCCGCGGCCTTCGTCCCTACCTCCTGCTCACCGACGGAGCCGTCTGGGTTTTTCCGAACGCCGAGCGCCATGGGCCCCCGCTTGCCGCGGTGCGCTTTGCGCAGGCCGGGAGCCGGCGAATCCTCCCGGTCGAGTTCAGGACGCCACGGGCCTTCCTCGCCACAACCCATATCCCGGCTTCACAGCCCCTGCTGGGCCTGCGAATCGCGATCGAGCCCGCCGACATCGGTGGGCGCTGGGCAAGGTTGGAAGACCGGTCCGTGACCTTCAAGGGTTACGGGTTGATCAACGAGGGAGACCTGAACCTGGTCGTCGGGCGCCTGCTCCGGGACCGGCTCTCCTCGCTCGGGGCCCAGGTTTTTTTGATCCGCGACAGGGCCGAGCCTGTGGTGCCACTGCGGCCCGGGGACGTCCTCCCGTACACAAGGGCGATTCTCGACAGGAACCCGGGCCTGCTCCAGATGGCTTACCAGCACCGGGTGCAGGGAGTCGCTGCGGAGGACGAGCGCCTCCACATTGCGTCCGAACTCCTGCTGACCAAGGCCCTGGAAACCAGGGCGCGCGTGGCGCTGGTTCGCCGGTCCTTCAGGCCGGACCTCACGATCGTCCTCCAGCACAATGCGACGCCGGAGAGCACGGAGGGGCACCTGACACCCATCAACCGGAATATCTTCTTCGTCCACGGCGCCTACCTTCCCTCGGAACTCGCGGAGCCCGAGCAGCGCTTTCGCCTCCTCACAAAGCTGCTGGAGGACGTGACCCCCACGGAGGTCCGCGTCGCGGCCGCGGTGTCCCGCCGCTTTCAGGCGGCGACGGGATTCCCGCCCGTCCTCTACGGAAACTCGGCAACGACGAGGCTCGTGGCTCCCGGGAACCCGTACGTCGTTGCCCGGAACCTCGCGTTCAACCGGGAGCACGACGGTCCCGTCGTCGTCACCGAGCCATACTTCATGAACCAGCCTGAGACCCTCCTGCGCCTGCTCGGGGGTGACTACCCAGGGCGGCGCCTGGTCGCGGAAAGGTACCGGGTCAGCATCTACCGCGAGTACGCGGATTCCGTCGCGGCCGGCCTTGTGGACGCATACCGGGCCCCTTGACGACTTTGCTACAGTCGGAGGAGTCCTCATGCGCCGGCTCCTATCCCTGATTCTCGTCCTTTCACACGGAGTCTTGGCCCTGGCCAAGGAAAGCGCCCCCGCGGCCCAGCGGCCTACGGTGCTCGACCCCGTGATTGTCACGGGTGCGCTGGACGAGTCCCGCGACCTCCTGCTGCCCAGCCTGGGCGCAAGCTCTTTTGTCATCTCGAGCGACCAGATTGACGGCCAGTCCCAGGGAGAGGACGCCCCGTTCAATCAAGTGCTGCTTCGGGCTCCCGGAGTCGCCGAAGATTCGGCGGCCAATGGCGACCTGCATGTGCGAGGCGAGCACGCCGACCTTCAGTACCGGATCAACGGCGTGCTGCTCCCTGAAGGGATCAGCGGCTTCGGGCTGGAGCTTGATCCACGATTTGTGGAGAGCCTTCAGCTGATCACGGGTTCGCTCCCGGCCGAGTACGGGTTTCGCACAGCCGGAGTTGTGGATATCACGGCGAAGGGAGGCTCCTTTGAACCCGGGGGAGACTTGTCCCTCTACGGGGGCAGCTATGGCACGTTTCGGCCAAGCTTCGAGGCGTCCGGCACGAGCGGCAATCTCTCCGGTTTTGTCGACGCGAGTTTCGATCACAACGAACTTGGCATTGAGAATCCAACTCCGGCCCCGACCGCGATCCATGATTCAACCGATCAGGCGAAGGCGTTCGCCGACGTCTCATGGATCCTCGACTCAACCAGCCGCGTGAGTTTCATGGGCGGCCTCTCGGTCAGCAGCTACCAGGTCCCCGACGTTCCAGGCGTGCCCGCGGGCAACCCGCCGACGCCCGGGAACCCGACTGCGGTCCCGTGGACCACGCGCATCGGAATTACCGGCTTCGATTCCTCGGACCTGAATGAGAACCAGGATGAGCGAAATTACTTCGGGGTTGTCACCTATCAGTTGTCCGCGGGCGAACTGAACCTGCAGGCGTCGGCCTTTGCGCGGGAGAGCGGCGTCCACTTCACGCCCGACCCCGTCGGCGACCTCTACTTCAACGGAGTGGCGAGCGACGTGGACAAGACACTTGATTCGGCCGGGGTCCAGATTGACGCCAGCTCCCCGCTTGGAGACGGGCACACCATCAGGGCCGGACTGCTCCTTCAGGACGAGTCGGTCAACGCGCACTCCACCACCGCGGTGTTTCCCGTGGACTCCGACGGCAACCCGACCGGCCCCGCCTTCCCGATTGTCGACCGCGGCACCCTGCACGGGCTCATGGACGGCTTGTACCTCCAGGACGAATGGAGAGTCTTCCCGGAGCTCACCGTCAATGCTGGCGCGCGCCTCGACGCCTTTGACTTCTCATTCGACAAGGAGCATCAGCTGAGTCCCCGGATCAATCTGCTGTTGCGGCCCTCGGCATCGACGGCGCTGCACGCCGGGTACTCGCGCTACTTTACCCCGCCGCCGGTCGAGAACGTGTCCGGGAGCGCCGTGGCCGAGTTTCAAGGAACCTCGAATCAATCCGAGGTGGCACAGGACAGCCCTGTCAGGGCGGAACGGGCGAACTACTTCGATGCAGGGATAAGCCAGCAGATTGGAACGCATTTCAGGATGGGCGTCGACGCCTACACAAAGCAGGCCCGGGAGCAGCTCGACGATGGATTGTTCGGGCAGACCCTCATTCTTTCCGCCTTCAACTACGCCAAGGGCCAGGTGTCCGGCCAGGAATTCACGGCTTCCTGGGCCGGCGAAGGCCTCTCCGCCTACGGCAACCTCGCCCACTCCAAGGCATTGGGCGAGAACTGGAACTCTGCCCAGTTTCTCTTCGACCCGGCCGACCTGGCATATGTGCGGAATCACTGGATCAACCTCGATCACGACCAGACCTTCACCTCGTCGTCCGGAGTGGCCTATCGACGAAAGGATGGCAGCGCCTCCACGCTCGTGTATGCCGATGTGCTATTTGCTTCCGGATTGAGAACGGACTCAACCGCACCCGATGGTTCCAACATCCCCAACGGGGGTTCCGTCCCCTCGTACATCACCCTCAACGTGGGCGCGGAGCGAAGCTACGCCCTGGCCAAAGGGCGCTCATGGAAGGTCCGAGTCGATGTGATCAACCTTGCGGACAAGTCGTACGAGCTGCGCAATGGCACCGGAGTGGGTGTGAATGCAGCCCAATATGGAATGCGCCGCGGATTCTTCGGCTCCGTGGGCACCAGGTTCTGACTGCAGCCCCGTCACTCCCTTGGCCCAAAGATCGCGTTCACGTAGTTTGCCACGCTGAAGGGCTGCAGGTCCTCCGCCTGCTCGCCCAGCCCCAGGAAGTAGATGGGAATCTTGAGCTGCCGGTAAATCCCGGCGAGCGCGCCGCCCCGGCTCGTGCCATCGAGCTTGGTCACGATCAGGCCCGTGAGCCCGAAACTCTTGTGAAACACCTTGGCCTGCTCGATGGAGTTCGAGCCCAGCGAGCCGTCCACGACGAGCCAGCGGTGCTGCGGGGCCGTGGGATCATTTTTTTGCAGGACGCGCCGGATCTTGGCCAGCTCCTCCATGAGGTTGGCCTTGGTATGGAGGCGCCCGGCCGTGTCCACGATCAGGTAGTCCCGACCCCTTGCCTTTGCGGCCTGCCACGCGTCGAAGGCGAGCGCCGCGGAATCGGCCCCGGTGTGGCTCGCGATCACCTCAAGGTTCAGGCGCTTGGCCCAGGTCTGGAGTTGCTCGATGGCGGCCGCCCGAAAGGTGTCCGCAGCCGCGACCGTCACCGACCTGCCCTCCTGCTGGAGGCGCCAGGCGAGCTTGGCGCAGGTCGTCGTCTTGCCCGAGCCGTTGACCCCAACGATCGCGATGACAATGGGGTCAGGCCTCGTGTCTTGTCCCCCGCCCTGCGGGGGCAAGACCTGAGGCCTGACCCCTTCCAAACAGCTGACCGCTTTCGGCGCAGATGCGATCACCCCCTCGCTTCCCTCCAGGACGCGCGCCAGCACGGACGCCCCGATCTCCGCCGCGCGCTTCCCGGCAAGATCGCCGTCTCGACGGCAGGCGGCCTTGATCTCGGCCAGGATTTCCGCGGTCGTCTCGACCCCGAAGTCCGCCGAGTACAGCGCCTCCTCAAGCTCCTCGAGCGAGCCCGCGTCGATCCGCCGCCCGCCAAACAGCCCGTGCGTCTTTGCCGCAATGGCTGCGACAGTCTTTGCCAGGCCCCCCTTGAACTTCTGGAACAGGCCTGTCACTCGTCCTCACTCCCCTTTCCGGGAGTCCCGGCCGAGCCTGTCCTTGAGGCGGTCGAGGATCCCGTTGATGAAGCGCTTCGCGTCGGCGTTCGAGAACTGCTTGGACAGGTCGATCGCCTCGTTGATCGAGACAATGGGAGGGATGTCCCTGCGGAACATCATCTCAAAGATGGCCACGCGAAGGATCGCGAGGTCAATCTTGGCGATCCGCTCGAATTCCCAGTTCTGCGCGAGCTCCCGGATGACGGCGTCGATCTCCGGAAGGTGCGCCGTGATCCCGTGGATCAGCTCCTCGGCGAACACCGGGTGCGGGGCGATCTCCTCGCGGCTCTTGAAGAACAGGCGCAGGTTTTCGACGGGGTCCGTCGGCGTGTTCAGGCTCCACGCGTAGAGATACTGCATCGCGGCGACCCTTCCCTCCCGGCGCTCTGCAAATTGGGCCTTGCTCATCGTCCCCTCCTCAGGGCCGCCATCTCAAGCGCAGCATCTGCGAATTCCACCCCGCGCCTGATCTTTCCCAGGCAGCGCGCGGCGGCCTGGGCGGCGTTCTCGGCAACCACGACCCCGTTGATCACAGGAATGCCCGTTGCAAGGGCCACGGACTGCAGGGCATGAGCGACCGACGCAGAAAGGAGTTCATAGTGGATCGTGTCTCCCCGGATGATGACCCCGAGGGCCACCAGCACGTCGGGGCGTTTCCGCCTGGCCAGTAGCTGGATCGCGATGGGAAGCTCCCCGGATCCGGGCACGCGAACGACCGCGACGTTCCCCTTCTTCACCCCGGCCTTCTTCAGCGCGGCAGTCACCTGGTCCAGCAGGGCCCCGACCAGGCGTTCGTTGTAGCGCGCCGCGGCGATTCCAACCTTGATGGCGGAACCTCCGGCGCGGAAGGGCTTGGGTGCTGCAAGGCTCATGAGGCGATCAAACGGGCACCTGCTCGACGATTTCCAGGCCATAGCCATCCAAGCCGATGACCTTGCGGGTGCTGTTCGAGAGAAGCCTGATCTTGCCGAGCCCGAGGGCGGCGAGGATCTGCGCACCTATCCCGTAGTCGCGGAAAGGCATCACGGTCTCCCCAGCCTTGCCCTGGATCCGGCGGATGATGTCGGCGCCGCTGTCGGCCCGCTCCATGTAGAGCACGACTCCGCGCCCGGCCCGGGCGATGGCCTCCAAGGACCCCTCGAGCGAGTTGTGGGAGTCCAGGCCCTTGATCCGAAACACGTCGGAGAGCAGGTTCTCGCTGTGGACGCGCACAAGGGTCGGTTCGGGACCAAGCGAACCCATGGCGAACGCAAGGTGGTGGCGGTTGTCCAGCTTCCCCCGGAACACGTGGAGGGTGAAATCGCCGAAGTCGGAGGCGAATGGCTCCTTGCACACGAGCTCGACCAGGTGGTCGCGACGGGCGCGGTGTTCGATCAGCTGCGCGATGGAGATCAGCCTGAGCCCAAATTTCCTGCGGAATTCCTGGATTTCAGGCAGGCGGGCGACCGTTCCGTCGTCATTGACGAGCTCGCAAAGGACGCCGCTGGGGTGCTGCCCCGCCAGGATCGCTAAATCCACCGCGGCCTCGGTATGGCCCGCGCGTTCCAGCACGCCGCCAGGCCTGGCCCTCAGCGGAAACACATGTCCCGGCTGGACCAGCTGCTCCGGCTTCGCCGCGGGGTCGGCAAGCACCCGGATCGTCTTCGCCCGGTCCTGGGCGCTGATGCCGGTCGTGATCCCCTCCGCCGCATCCACGCTCACGGTGAAATCCGTCCGGTGGCTCTCGCGGTTGGCGGCGACCATGGGACCAAGCCCCAGGCTCCTCAGGTGCGGTTCCAGGGTCGGCACGCAGACGATGCCGCTGCAGTACCGTATCATCATGTTGACGGTCTGGGGCGTGGCCTGTGCCGCCGCCATGATCAGGTCGCCCTCGTTCTCCCGGTTCTCATCGTCCGTGACGATCACGATCTTCCCGGCCGCGATGTCCGCAACGGCGGACTCGAGGGAATCAAAGGATGCGGCGGAAGACGTGGACATGACGGCGAACGGTCAATCTTTGGTTCCGGGCCCGTTATTGCAAATAATCTCTTGGGCCCCGAAGCGGGATCGAGGTAGGGACGGCCGTCCCCGGCCGTCCGGGCATACTTGCGACATGTGCGCAGGCTTGGGCGCACGGGCCTGCTGCCATCCGAGGCCTGAGTGCCGCCAATCCCGGCCCGGCGGTTGCGGGACCTTTGGTTCGGCTGCTCCGCTTCAACGCCCGAACAGCACCAAAGACCGAACCAACAAACTGAGCCCGGCTAAGTCCAAAGACGAAGAGGCCGCGCT
>CAZGOX010000051.1:0-12740 GCA_964527955.1 uncultured Opitutaceae bacterium
CGTAGGTGCGGAACCGTCCGTCCGCCTCGCGCACGCACAGCCCGTTGTTCGTGCCGAGCCACAGCCTTCCGTCGCTTGCCTTAAAGACGCAATGAATCTTGTGCGACGGGAGACCATCCTTCTCGCCGAAGTTCTCGAACCGCGTCACGACGGGGATAGGGAGACCCGCTGTTTCCCCGGGCCTAGGCGCAGTCTGCCCGGAAACGCCCGCCCCCGATAGGAGCGAGAGGAGTAGCACAATACCCGCAATGGCGCGGGTTGAGGGATTGGGTTGGGTTTTCATGGTGGTGCCTAGAGCGTCTTGAGGTATTCGACCAGGTCGTTTAATTGAATCTTCGTCCAGTAGCTGCTGACTCCGTGCTGGTCGTCCTTCTGGTAGACGGTCCAGATTTCCTCCAGCGTCTTCGCCCGGCCGTCGTGGAGGTAGGGGCCTGCGGCGGCGACCCCGATCAGGTGTGGCGTGTCAAACGTGCCCGAGGAATCGCGGGCCCCCTGCGTGCCCACGGAGGTGAGCAGCCGGTCCGTGTACAGCGGGGGTCGATGGCAGGTCTGGCACTGCAGGGCCCGGGGAATCGGTTTGCCGTCTGTGCGTTGCGTCGCAAAAAAGAGCTTGCGACCGCGTTCCTCCGCGGGCGTCAGCGGCTGGCCCACCCGGGCCCACGGGACCGTGCGCGTCGGCGGGAGATGCAGGATGAACGCCGCCAACTGGTCCAGTTGTGGCCGGGGGATCGGGTCGGTCCGCATCAGCACCCGCGCAAACCGCGGACCATCCTGGAACTGCAGCGTGGGATTCTTCCCGTTCCACTTGAACGGTTCCGTCCCGGCCACGCCGCACAGGCTGCGGTTGGCCAGCAGATTGTCGCCGACACCGCTGCCGTCAAAGTCATAGGAGAGGCCGTCCATCCGCCCGTCCGGGTGGCACGAGCGGCACGAGAATTGGCCCTGGAACGTGTAGCGCGCCCGCGTGAAGACCCGTTCGCCCAGGCGGACGGGATCGTCGCCTCCGCCGTCGCCCAGCACAATCCGGCCGACCGGCTTGAGGCTCGCCGTATCCACAACAAGAACGCGGTCGTCGAGTCGCTCGGCTACGAAGAGGCGGCGGCCGTCCGGGGAAAGCGCCAGGTGCTGCGGGTTGCAGCCGGTCGGAATCCGCGCGACGACATACCGATAGGACAGCGCCATGTTTTCCATGGCGTCGTTTCGCTCCGCCGCATCGGCCTGGGTGAGCCACGCTCCCAGGCGCTCGAGGTCGAGGACCGTCACCACGTCGGCGCCGCCCGACGCCACATAGGCCCACCTTCCGTCGGGGCTGGCGACGATCCCCGAGGGATCGGAAAAATAGGCGTTCGCCTCATCCAATGGCACCTGCGTCACCTCGCCGTCCCGTGTGGTGATCGCCACCCCGGTGGACATGACCCACCCGTCCTTCACCTGGGTGATCGGAACCAGGTTACGCACCCGGACCAGGGAATTCAGGGTCCACCCCCGTGAGGGCACCTCGGCGATGCCTTCCGCCAAGTGGGCCGAGTGAAGCTCCACCCGGTTGAGGACGTGTCCATTGGCCGGGTCGAGGACCGTCATCTCGGACGCGGGCTGGCTCAGGAGCTCGTCGTGGACCGCCAGTCGATTCGCAATGGACACGCGCCCGCCGTCGGGGGACGGCGCAACAGCATACGGCTCGCGTCCCGCCGCAGTCCGGACCAACTCGCGCAGAGGCGAAAGCGAAAGCACAGAGATGTCGTTGCTGCCGGAATTGGGGACAATCAACCGGTCGCCGGCCGCGCTCTGGCAAAAGGCGACGTCTGTCGGGCGGATGCCCACTGCGATGGAATCCAGTTCCTTGAGGTCCCGCCTGGCGAGCACGGCAACCCGGTCCTGATTCCTGCAGGCCACGAATAGCCGTTCGCCTGTCGCGTCCAGCGCCAGCCCGAACGGCCCGCCGGAGACCTTCGCGCGGCGGGTCACGGAGAGCGAAGCCACGTCGGCCTCGGCGACCTCGTCCTTGTCGTCCAAGGCGATGAACAGCGTCTTTCCGTCCGGGGAGACTGCGATGCCGCCTGGCGCGTCGTGGTGGGTGCGGGTCTTCGCCCATGGCAGCATGGCCAGGGTGCGCCCGTGACAATGATCGCAGGAGACATAGCCGAGGTGGGGCAGGCCCGACATCCGCTGTTCGTGGCCGATTCCCCAATAGTATTCGCCCGTTGCAGCCCCGGCCCCGGCCAGCAACAGGAGCGTTGCGAAGATGGTGATTGGTTTAAGCTTCATGGTGCGGTGAACTCCAGGTGTGCCGGTCCGTGCATTGTTGCCAGCGGGCGGATGTCTTTAGGCGAATGGTTGCGCGGCTCATGACAGCCGACGCAGGCCCGATTCTCCCCGGGCCGGAGCCAGAGAGCCGCCGGCTGGTGTCGCAGCACACGTCCCCCGGCGTCGAGGGTGTCGAAGCCCAGGGGCATTTCCGTGGGAAGCTGCACGATCACGGAACCGTCGGAATCGACCGGCACGTTTCCCACGACGCGCTGCTCCCCCGAAGCCCCCAATGCAAACACCCTAAGCTCGGCGGCAGGGGCGGGGTTCATACCGACGGCAGGATCGCTGCTGTCGTTGACGTTCAGGCACAGCAGGGTGCCGTGGTGCGCTCCCGGCATCACGGCGGACGTGTGTCCGGCGGGTTCGGCCCGCGCCTCGACAGGAGTGGCCTCGATGCTGTTCCATTGCGGATCCTCAAGGAGCGGGGTGCCAAGTCCTGCGGCGTTGGCCGCGATCCGAAAGACCGCCGCGTTGGTTGTCATGGAACGTCCGACCCAGCCGCCCGTTTCGGCACAGACCAGGAGGTCCTCTTTCGACACCGGCTCCACGGAGACGCAGCCGACGCTCGGAAATGGCAACAGGGAGCCTCGCGTTGCGAACGGAGCCGCCGATCTCACGCCCTCCGCCCAGCCCAAGGGTCCCGGGTCCTCCACGCGCTCGGCGAGAAAGGCGATCCGGCCGTCCCCCAGCTCACGGGGGCGCCGGATAAAGTCCACTCCGGCGTCCTGGCAGGCATAGGCGGTGACCTCGGTGCCATCATTGTTGATTGTGAAAAGGCACAAATGCCGCGGAGAGTGGAGGTTGTCACGGGGTTCGGCGGAGACGAAGAGAACCCGTCCATCGCGCAGGACGGTTGCGCCTACAGCGCTGTCCGAGCCGAAAGTGAGCCGGCCGGGCGCCTGGCCCGGGATCTGCCCGTAGAGGGCGGCCGGCGTCGGGGACGTCCATAATTGGCCGGCTATGGGCACAGGCGAGCTGAAGACCAGCTCCTCATGGGCCGCGATGGAGGGATCCATCGCCCCGCCGGGCATACGGGTCACGATCTCGGGTTGACCGCCGCCCGCATGGACCCTGTAGATTTGCCAGTCGGCTCCGTCCGAGCCCTTTCCGGCAAAATAGATCCAGCGGCCGTCCCAGGAGACGCAGGGGTCGCCTGCGGCGACCAGTCCTGTGGATAGTTCCCGGACGGTGTCCGGCCGGAACGGCGGGACCAATAGGACCACCCGGCTTCCCGGCGGGTAGCGGACATCCAACACCGTGGCCGCCTTGGGAGGCGGGACGCCAACGGGGGTCTGCGTCAGGACCAGGGAGCCGTCCGGCGCCTCCTGCCGGCAGCCCGCCAGCAGGATTGCTGCAGCGCCAAACAAAATGCGTGCGCGTGAATTCATTAGGGGAGGGGTTCGGTCACTTTGAGGATCTGATCGACAGGGATGTTGGTCAGCGTCTGTACCGTGCCGCTGGGCCACTTGATCTGGATCCGCTCCACGACCGGCGCCTTGCCGAGGCCGAAATGGACGCGCGGATCCCCTTGGCTCAGAAAGTCGGAGGGACAGCGACATTCCTGGAGGTACGTCTTCCCGCCAGCCGTCAAATCGATCAAAGATCCCCAGCCGGCCGGGTTGCTCTTGGTTCCGCGGAGCGAGAGGGTGATCCAGTGGTTGCCGTTGAGGTTGCGGTTGTGAAGAAGGACAGGCCGGTCCCCCATCAGGCCCACCAGCAGGTCCATCTGGCCGTCGTTGTCGTAATCCAGGGTGACGCTTGCGCGCGCCCGGACCGGCGTTTGGAAATAGGCCCCGCCCTTGTCCACTGCATTGCTGAAATTCCCCTGGCCATCGTTCTCCAGCAGCAGGCTTTGCCAGCCCACCATCCGGAAGGGATCACCGTTGGCCATGAAAACGTCCAGCTTTCCGGCGTTGTCGAAGTCGATGAAATTGCATCCCCACCCGACATACTGCGCCGTCAACGGGCCGAGTCCCGAGGACATCATGCGGTCCACGTAATCGCCGTGCCCCGTTCCCACATATAGTGAGCCGTAGCCCAGGCGGGAGACCAGGATGTCCTGGATCCCGTTGCCGGTGCAGTCGCCGATTGCGGCGGTCATCGAGCCGGCGGCCTCGCCCAGGGCGTTGAAGGCCACGCCGCGCTTCAATGCCTCGTCGTGAAAATGCCCGTGGCCGTCATTGATGAGGAGCATGTTCGGGGTCGCGTCATTGCAGATATATAGGTCCTCATGGCCGTTCCGGTCGAAGTCCACAGGGTGGACGGACATGGTCCTATGCGGAGGCAGTCCCGAGATGCCCGACGCCTCGCTGGCGTTGGTGAAGGTTCCATCACCGTTGTTGAGATAGAGAACGTCCTGCTCCGGCTTATAGGCCAGGGGACCGGGATAGCTGGTCGGGTTGTAGTAGAGATGGTAGTCCGGATTGAACTTGATGTAGTTGCCCACGTACAGGTCCAGGCGGCCGCTGTTGTTGACATCCAGCCACGTGGCGCCGATGCCATTTCCTCCCTCGTTGCCCACACCGGCCTTGTCGGTGACGTCCGTGAACGTGCCGTTGCCGTTGTTATGGTAGAGTATGTTCTTGCCGTCAGCATTGACGACGTAGAGGTCGACAAATCCGTCGCCGTCATAATCAGCCGCCGCGGCTGCAACCCCGAATCCACTGCCGCCGACTCCGGCTTTTTCCGTCACGTCGGTGAATGTGCCGTTTCCGTTGTTGTGAAAGAGCCGGTTGGGCTGGCGCCGGGTCCCGGGAGTCTCGTGCGTCACGCCCGGCATTGGACCCGGGTTGACGAAGTAGAGGTCCATGAGGCCATCGTTGTCATAGTCGAACACCGCCACACCCGAGCCATTGGATTCCACGATGTTGGCGATCCGGTCGTCACAAAACTGATTTACAAAATCAATCCGGGCCCTGGCGGTGGCATCCTCGAACAAGTCGTCGGGACCCGCGGGAATTGTGGGAGTCACCGAGAAGGACGGCGGCGGCGCCGCCGGTTCGCCCGCCGGTCCTCGCGTCGGCTCGGACGACTTTGGCCCGCATCCGGCCAGGGTCAGCGCGAGAAGAAGTTGAAGCACATGGCCTCCGTGGGCCTTGAATCCGGAATTCCGTTTCGTCGTATTCATATAGAAAAAGACCCGGATGGGGTGCGCCGGGCAACACAAGCCGATCCGCGCGCTCCCGATGACATTATAACATCCAGTAGCTGAACTGATGCTCGGGCTCCCTGGATCCCCTTCGGTGCTTGCTGCACCCGCATCGACTCGATCACTCGGTCTGCCGGGGTTGCCATCTAGGGTGCGCACCTAGTAGCAATCCAACTTCAAAAACAATATGGGAATGTGGCGGAGTGACGGTTTTGAGGGGTGAATGGTGCCAGCAGGGGGTTGAAAAACTGCGATGGCCGTGGCCAAGGCACCCTTCACTCCTGCGGCGCGACCAGCCTGAGTGTCCCCGGACTCTTTCCATCCCAACTGGGGCTCGTTGTCGTCGCACCCGACGGCCAACGAACTCGCACGAGCTGCAGCGGATTCCGGTCGGTGCAGCCAAAGAAGAGGGCGGCAGTCGACTGACTGTAATAGCCCGAGCCCGCACAGACCTCCACGGTCTGGGTTGTGCCGTCGGCATACTCCGCCGTGACCCGCGCCCCCACCGCATGCGGGTTGCCGGGCCGCCCCTTCAGCACGACCTGGATCGAGTGCCGGCCGGCAACGCCCCGGTTCTGAAATGCGAGCGTCCCCTCGCCGTTTCGCGCAACGAGGAAGCCCGGCCAGCCGTCGCCACCTAGGTCGAGCACCGCGAGCGCCTTTGCATCGCCCGGCACCACGAGCCCGCTCTCGATCGGCGGCACGGGCACAAAATGGCCGCGGCCGTCTCCGCGGAGCAGCTGGCTCAAGCCGCCGTCGAAACGGCCGATCGCCGGCGCAGGGGCATAGGAGTTCTGCACGAGGTAGATGTCGGCATGTCCGTCTCCATCGAAATCTCCGGCCACAATCCCGTCTGCCGGGGCGATTTGCGCAATGCGGGGCAGGGCCTCGAAACGATAGCGGCCGTCCGGCTGGCTCAGGAATACTCCGCTGCACAATTCCGTGGCCGCCAGTCGGGTCGCCGCCGCCAGGCGGTCGGCTCCCAGGATCTCCGGCAATGTCGCGCGGGCGTAGTCGTTGTTCGATCGATAGCGCTGGAGCACGGAGGGGATCGCGGCGCCGAGGTCCGTGCGGCTGCGCCACGGGTACAGCTGGCCCCCCTCAAAGTAGGCCTCGACAAGCTCGTTGGAGCCGCGGTCGGCAAAGTCGCCGGAGAAAAGCAGGGCGGGGTGTTCCGGATCAGCGTGGTACTGCGTGTTCAGGCCCACGTTCCCCACCACGAAATCAGGGCGCCCATCCCCGTTGAAATCTGCGGTCGCAATCGACCGCCACCAGCCCGTCCCCGCCGAGGCGAAACCCGCCTTCTCCGTCCAATCCTCGAACTTCTTTCCGCCGTTGTTATGGAAGTACTTCACCTGACCCCATTCGAGCGTGAGAAGCAGGTCAGGCCAGCCGTCCCCGTCCACGTCGCTCCAGAGCGCCGATGTGACCATGCCCACGTGGCGGAGCATGGGCGCAATTTCATCGGTGACGTCCGCAAACTTTCCCCCTCGGTTCGCCAGCAGCGCGCTCTCGGGCGCGGCAGGGTAGAGTCCGGGCGAGACCCTGCCCCCGATGAAGATCCCGAGCCTCCCGCTGCGTTCAAAGTCTGCGGCGCAGACCGCTCCGGCGCTGATGGACAGCTGCGGAAGAGTCCCTTCCGGGGCCGGTCGGAAGTGTCCGTGCCCGTCGTTCAGGAACAGGCGCGGCTGGTACTCCGCCGCCCCGGCCGGCTGGCTGGCTCCCCCGGCTGCCACGAACAGGTCCTCCCGGCCCTCGCCGGTGGCATCGAATAGAAGCACCGGCCCGTCATCCACGTCGGGAGGCGCGGCCAGCGCCGGAGAGGCCTCGGGCGCCCAAGCCCCGGCGCCCCTAGGCAGAAGGACCCGCCGAGCCTGGCTCGTCGTCCCTCCGATGCAGACCCCGTCGCGCCCGCTGCCGTCGAGGTCGCCGACTGCAATTGCCGGCCCGCGGCGGTTGAACCCCGCCGGGAGCAGCCGCTGGTCGAGAAACTCGTCGTAGGGCTCCTCGGGCGCCGTCCAGGAGAGATTGGCGGAACGGCTCATCTCCGTAAACTGGGGCTCCGGCGGCGCCACAGGCGCCGGCGGCAGGGGAGTCCCGGACGGCTCGGTGATGATGAACCGCCGATCGGCGGGAAGGTTTTCAAAGACCTGCACCGATCCGCTGGGCCACTGCACCGTGAGCCGTCGGACCACATCATCCCCGCCCAGGCCGAAATGAACGATCGGTTCGCTGCTCGACATGAACCCGCGCCCCAGCGCCAGGGTCCGGACCTGGATGCCCGCCGTGTTTTCAAGCGTCACCTTCGCCCCGACGCCGAACCGGTTGGAGCGGGTGCCGCGCAGCGCGCAGATGATCCTGTGCCCGGTGTCGCTGTTGTTGCGCAGCAGCGTAACTCCTCCCTGGTAATTGCTGTACACCAGGTCCATGTTGCCGTCGCCGTTGAGGTCGCCCAGCGCGGACCCAAAGCTCACCCCCTTCTGGTCCAGCCCCCAGGCCTTCGAAACCTCCTCGAAGCGCAATCCACCCAGGTTGCGGAACGCGAAGTGCCTGTTGGCGAAGACCGGACTGTCCCGCACAATCTGTCCGCCAGCCGCCAGGCTGCCGGCCATCGTCCTCCGCGCAATCAGATCCTGGTTGTGGACCTCCCGATACATCCCATTCGTGACAAACAGGTCGGCCCGCCCGCCGTTGTCCAGGTCCTCCCAGAGGGGCGACCAGGTCCAGTCGGTCGCGTCCAGCCCGGCGAGGTGCGCCGCCTCGAGGCACCGCCCCGTCCCCGTGTCGAGGAAGAGGGCGCTGCAGGGGAACTGGCGAACCTCCTCCGAGCCCACGGCCGGGACGCGCATCCGAGCCCGCGATTCCGCCATTGCGCGCTGGTCCTCCACGTGGTCGGTCGCCGCCATGTCCGCAACCAAAAGGCCGAGCCTCCCGTCGTTCATCACGTCGCCCAGGTCCGAGCCCATCGAGGAATAGGGCGTGTGCGGCACGACGCGGGCGATGACGTCCGTGAACGTGCCGTCGCGGTTGTTGCGGTAGAGGGCATCGGGAAGATCGAAGTCGTTCGCGACATACAGGTCCGGCCAGCCGTCGCCGTCGAAATCCCACCAAACAGCCGAGTTCCCATGCGCGCGGACCGGGGCGACGCCGGAGCGGTCCGTGACGTTGGTGAACGTGCCGTTTCGGTTGTTGTGGAAGAGGTAGCTCCGCTGGCCCTCCGGATGGGCCGCCGCATCGAGCACGTTGGTCTGGATGAAGACATCGAGCCAGCCGTCGCGATCGTAGTCGCTGAAATACGCCATGACACTGCCGTCCGTGACGTCGAGGCCGTACGCATGGGCCTCCTCCTTGAAGGTGCCGTCTCCCTGGTTGATGTAGAGCAGGTTCGGGGCATTGGAGCGGCAGACATAGATGTCCAGCAGCCCGTCATTGTTCACGTCGACAAAGGTCGCGCCCTGCTTCCAGATCCGGGCGGCCGCGCCGTGGTCGCCAACCCCGGCCTTTTCCGTGACGTCCTCGAACTTCCAGTTGCCGAGATTGTGGAAAAGCCGGCAGCTCCCGGTCTTGCCCACGACAAAGATATCCGGAAGGCCGTCGTTGTCGTAATCGCCTATGGCCACCCCGGTGCCGACCGCCCCAAGATCAAATTCGCGCGAGCGCCGGCCCCAGATTTCAGGGTCGTCGTACGTGTTCTCGGTGCGCAGGCCGCTCTCCTCGGGCGGGATGATCGTGAAGAGGGTCTTGCCGTCCCGGGGTGGCCTGGGAGCGAGCGGCTGGACCTCCATGCTCCCGCCCGGTGCCGGGGCCTGTCCGGCCATGGCGCGGCTCCCGGCTCCCGAGGCAAGCGCCCCAATCACGGCGGCCAGCAACGCCCGGCTGCGAAGTCCGCGCCGCAACCAGCCAAACCCCGGAAGACGTGCCGTGCCTTGCATGGCGCTCAGGGTGTCGCGCGCACGATGCCGCCAGGGCTCACAACAACCGGTCCGACCCAGCGCGTGTTGTATGCCTTGATCCATGAGTCGTCGATTCTGCCGGGCCTCGGCTCGTGCCCGTAGGCCTGGTCGTCCATCCCCTGGAACGGCAGGGGCCCGAGCTGCCAGCCCTGGCCCACATGGAAGTCGGCGTCCTTGTCCCATCCGACCACGTGAAGGAAAAAGTCGCGAGTCGAGCCGGGCGCAGGCGGCGGCAACCGCCCGGCGTCGAACGACACCGCCAATTCGTCGCCGCCGCCGAGCAGCACCAGCCGGTCGTCGCGCCGCCCTGCGAGATCCCCGACAGCGCCGTACCTGGTGAACCAGCCGGCGGGAGTACGGTCCCAGGGCGGCGTCGGCGAGACCTCGTCGTAGACAGGTGTGAGGGGAAGCGACGGCGGCAGGTCGGCGTAGCGGCCGTAGCCGCGCCAGTGCAGATCGGTGCGCCCGGGTTGCAGGTCGTACTCGCGTGTGTCCGCGGCCCCGGCCTTTTCGCACAGCAGCGCGCAATCCCAGTAGATTTCGAAGGCCGTCGAGAGCCGGAGACGCTGGGTCCCCCCGGGCAGCTTGTCCTCCAGGTCGACGAGGATGGTCTTCGTCTTGCCCGCGGGAGTTCCGACATCGACGTCCACCTTCCGCCAGGTTCCGTCCGCAAGCTCCGCCTCGAGCACGGGGAAGGGGAACGGCAGCGTGGGATCGAGCGAAGCCGCGATGTTTGCCATCCCGCCCCCGAAGTGAATCCAGCCCGTCAGCGCCAGCACCAACGGGCGGCTCACCGGCAGCGACCCGAAATCGAGCGTGACCGAAAACGGCTCGGCCAGCCCGCGCAGCTGCGGCCGGCGCAGGCGCACAGGCGAAACCATCTGGTTGTCGACCCGGGCGAGCGCCGCCGTCACGTCGAGGCCGTCGCTGCGCAACGCCCGGCGCGGCGTGCCGATCGGGCGCAGCGTCCAAAGCTCGTGCTTCGGAAACGGCGGGGCGGCGTGCATCTTGCTGGTCGGGTAGACGAGCGTGCCACCCGGATGGTCGACGGCGATGAGCCGGGCCTCGTCCAGATAGAGCGCCTCCCTCAGTTCGTCGGTGATGCGGACCTCGTAGGCGCCGTTCCGCTTCGGGAACCTCGTCTCGTCGCCAAGCGCCAGCAGCTCCTCCGGGTCGGCAGGCACGTACCGGTGGTCGTTCTGGGGCAGCCCGAGCGGGGCGGCGCCGAGGATGTCCGTCACGAACCTGAACCCCTTGCCGTCCCATGCGTACAGGTACGGGCAGGAACCGGTCGGGAGCGTGGGCTCGGCCACCGTGACCATGTCCCGCCCGACCGGCACGTCGACCTTCGCCGTGGATAGGTCGAACCAGTGCACTTTGAGCGCGTCGAGCTGACTGTGCTGCCCGACCCCGACTTCAAGGGGTAGCCGCCGCACCGTCCGGCTTGTGCGCCAGTCGCCCGCCAGCAGCTCGACGCGTACCCCCAGCGAGGTGGCGTTCGAGCGGTTGCCGACGAGGCGCAGCTTCAACAGCAGGTTCCGGTTGCCTCCTTCATTCCGCCAGAAGCGCAAGCCGGTGTCCGAACTCGTCACGAGGTCGATGGCGCCGCCGCCCCAAAAATCGGCGGCGACCATCCCGTCGACGGGGCCGGCATGGTCCAGCCCAAGTTCCCTGGTCACCTCCGCAAATCCCGAATTGCCGGTGTTGCGCCAGACCCGCACGCCGCCGCTGCCGTAGGCGAAAATGTCGAGCCAGCCGTCGTTGTCGTAATCTGCCAACAGAAGGCCCGAGACCAGAAAGCCGTCCAGCGGCAGGCTGAACCTCCGGTGCCCGTCGCGGTCGATGATTTCGAGCGCGGTGGCCGTCGCGACCACCGCCTCCGGCCGGAGGTCGTTGCTGAGATCGCCGACGGCCATCACCGCCCCGGCGGGCCACCCCTGGGTCAGATCTGCCCCCACAAACGCCGCGGCGCGCTTCTTCGCGTAATACAGGGGAGGGGAGTCGGCGCGGGCGATGAAGACGCCCGGCAGGCCCTCGTTGCTCCAGTCCTCCGTCATCACCTGCGTCGCTCCCGGAAGCGCCTTCGGCAGTCCGCTGTCGCCCCAGTTGCCGTCAAAATAGAAGTTGCCGAGATTGCGGTACAGGCCGAGGCCGGCCCCTCCCGGCCGCACCACGAGCAGGTCCAGGTTTCCGGTGAAGTCGAGGTCGGCCAGCACTCCGGCGCTCGCCTTCAGCCCCTCGAGCCCCGCGGCGCGGGTCGCGTCGCGGATCCTGCCGTGTTCGTAGAACTTGAAGACCCGCGAATCCTTTTCTCCGAGAACCAGCACGTCGTCGAAGCCGTCGTTGTCCAGGTCCCCGGTCAGGGCGACCCGGTATCCGCCCCCAGCGGGGGCGCGCAGGGGCCGGCCGAGCGCCGCGAAGTGCCCCGCCCGGTCGTCGAGCAGGAGAAACCCTCCGCCCTTTTCCTGCGCAAAAATGCTGG
Organism: uncultured Opitutaceae bacterium; assembly: GCA_964527955.1. GTDB lineage: Bacteria > Verrucomicrobiota > Verrucomicrobiia > Opitutales > Opitutaceae > Palsa-1447. The sequence goes on from CAZGOX010000051.1 coordinate 11,891, forward strand.
GGCGCCCGTCGTGATCGTAATCGACGACGGCCAATGGGCCGCGCAAATCGGCCGCCAGCGCGCCGAACGCCGCAGCCGTCTCCTCGGCAAAATGGACTGGAGTTCCCCGCGGCTCCGGCTGGCTCAGGACAAACGGCGAAAGCGGCAGGGTGTACTTGCAGCGTTCCAGCTCGGCGACGGAAATGACCGGGCTGGAGGACCGGGCGAGGATTCCCTGATGCTCCCCCAGCTCGCGCGCAGCATCGCCGGCCCGACCGGCCTGCCGGTAGAGCTGGCTCAACTGGTAATGCGCGGACGGATGGTCGGGCACGGCCCGGATCACGCTCTCGAAATCCCGGATCGCGTCCGGGGCCTGCCCGAGTTCCTCCTGCGCCATGCCCATCTGGAAATCGAGCGCAGGCACCGCGGGGTCGATCTTCCACGACTGTTGAAACGCCTCAGCCGCCGGCTCCGCCTGGTTCATCCGGCGGAGCGCGCAGCCGAGCAGGTAATAGGCGGCCGCGCTGTTGGGTTCGAGTTCGAGCGTCTGCCGGCACATCCCCGCAGCGTCGCCCGGCCGGCCGGCCAGCAGATAGGCATTGGCCAGGTTTAGCCGGACGTCCGTGCTCTCCGGCGAAGCGTTGAGCCCACGCGTGTATACCTCGATCGCCGCAGCCGCATCCCCCTTTTCCAGCAGGCCGTTGCCGCGATTCATCAGCTGCGTGAACCCGGCGGATGTGCTCGAAGGCCACCTGAGCCATACGGCTCCGGCGACGACCACGAGCGCAAGGAACGCACCGCTTACCCAGATGGGGGGCCTGGACATACCACAGTCGCTACTGAAAAGTACACGCTTCGACAACTGTCATCC
>CAZGOX010000052.1:0-3933 GCA_964527955.1 uncultured Opitutaceae bacterium
GCGATGCCGTTGGACACCTGCTCGAGGATGACACTGCGGGGGCCGTCGGCCAGCTCGCTGTCTATCTCGACACCGCGGTTGATCGGGCCGGGGTGCATGATGATCGCCCGCGGGTTGAGCCAGGACGCGCGGGTCTTGTTCAGGCCGAACATGCTGGTGTACTCTCCGAGGGATGGGAAATGGCCCGCGCTCTGCCGTTCGTGCTGGATGCGCAGCAGCATGACAACCTCCGCGTCGGCGAGCGCCGTCTTCAGGTCGTGCGAAACGGTGACGCCATAGTCCGTGAACCACTCGGGGACGAGGGTCGAGGGGCCCACGAGCGTCACCGCGGCGCCCATCTTCGTGAGGGCATGGATGTTCGAACGGGCGACGCGACTGAAGAGGATGTCGCCCAGGATGGCCACCTTGCGGCCCTGCATGGAGCCGAGGTGCTCCTTCATCGTGAACGTGTCCAGGAGACCCTGGGTCGGGTGCTCGTGGGCGCCGTCGCCCGCGTTGATCACGGGAAGGTCGAGGATGCGGGCCAGGTACTGCGGCGATCCCGACGCCGCATGGCGGATCACCAGCATGTCTGCGTTGAGGGCCTGGATGTTCTCGGCGGTGTCGCGCAGCGTCTCGCCCTTCTGGGTCGAGGAGCTGGCTGCGTCAAAGGAGATCACGTCCGCGCTCAGGCGCTTGGCGGCCATTTCGAAGGCGAGGCGGGTGCGGGTGCTGGGCTCGAGGAACAGATTGACGATGGTCTTGCCGCGAAGCGCGGGGACCTTTTTCACGCTCCGCCGCAGGATCTTACGAAACGCACCCGCCGTGGCGTGGATCTGGTCGATCTCCGCCAGGCTCAGTTCCTCAATGGTGAGTAGATGTTTTCGGGTCCAGGGCATCAATTCCGGTGCACCAGGGTGCAGTGTGCGCCTCCAGGTTCCAAAATGGAAGCTGGAAAATAGCGGAGCCTCAGCGGCCTGCAGGGCTTCCTTCGATCGCCGCCGAAACGACCGCGCATAGAGCCGCGACCCGCTGCGCAAGCGGGAATTGGGAAGGGGTCTCGACCGTGTAGGCCAGCCGGGTGTGATGCGCGCGGAGGTAGATCGCCTCGGGCCACTTTGGGCGCTCGGAGGGCTCCCCGGACGGCCGGATGATCCCGCCCCTGGCCTCGCGCCCGTCGATCACGGGACTCAGGTCAATGGGCATGACCCCTGCCGCCGCGGCGATCATCACCTCTGCCCGGCTGGGCCGCCGGTCCGGATTCTGCTCGTACAGGTAGAAACCCAGTGACTCGAAATCCTCGTGCAGGCACACGACCAAATCGAAGCCGGGCTGCCGTCGGAGCCAGCTGATGTGCGCGGCGGCTTCCGTCGAGACCGGGTCCCTGTAGTCCCGGTTCAAGTCGACGCCGGAGCCGTTCTCGCGGGTGCCGGCCGCCAGGCCAACCGGATTAAGCAAGGGGCAAAGGAACCACTCCGCCCGTGCGTCAAAGGCTCCCTGGATGATGAGTTCGAGAAGAGCGAGCGGCGGCGCCGGTTCATCTCCATGGATGCCGGCCGACAGATAAATTCTGGGCCGCGGCATTTCCGTCCGCCTTCTGAAGGCAAGGAGCGGGCAGCCTCCGATTTCGCCAAAGGTGTCCACCTCAAAGCCGCCCTCGCGGGCGGCCGACCCGGCGCGGGCGAGGTACTCCCTGGGCTGGAAAATAGAGGTGTTCATTTTTCTGTAAGCTCACCAGCTTGATTCCGCTTGCCCGATACTGTCAGCGTTTGGCCTCAGAGGGTAGGGGGAGTCGTCCCGAGGAGCCGCGGTGTGCCTGGACTGTTGTAGGTCAGCGAGCTTGCTCGCGCCCTCCCAGAGCGCGAGCAAGCTCGCTGACGTACAAAGACCGAACCAAGACGGCTCGTCGAGACGACTCGCCCCACCTTCAAACAGCGTTCTGCGAGATGTGGTAGAGATTGACGGGCGGCGGACGGATTACAAACCTTCGACAACCCGCACCGAGCGACCCCAGCGAAGCAGCAGTATAAAAATAGCAACCCAGGAGAACATCATGACCGTCTTGCATACCCTCTGGCTCCCGATCGTCCTGTCGTCCGTATTCGTGTTCCTCGCCAGTTCCATCATCCACATGGCCCTTCCCTGGCACAGGAAGGACTTCAAGAAGGTGCCCGAAGAGGACAAGGTGCTGGACGCCCTCCGACCGTTTGCGATTCCGCCCGGCGATTACATGGCGCCGAACTGCTACGGCTCGGCGGAGATGAGGACCCCGGAGTTCAAGGAGAAGCTGAGAAAGGGGCCGGTCCTGGTCGCCACCGTGATGCCCAACGGTCCGTTCACAATGGGGAAGAGCCTTTTCCTTTGGTTCCTGTACCTGATCGTGGTCAGCGCGCTGGCCGCCTGCGGCGCGATTCATTCGCTTCCGGTCGGCGCAGGATACCACAGGGTGTTTCACCTTGTCGGCCTGCTGTCGTTCCTCGGCTACGCCGGGGCGCTGTGGCAGTCGGTGATCTGGTACCGCACCTCCTGCTGCACGGCCTTGAAGAACACCATTGACGCGCTGATCTACGCCGGCCTCACCGCCGGAACGTTTGCCTGGCTCTGGCCGCAGTAGTCCGGCCCGCCGGTCACTCGAACAGGATCTCGGTGTTTTCCCTTAGGTACGTTTCCAGGCGGCGCTGCAGGTTTGCGCAGGCCGCCGGGGGGGCTGCCTGCGCGTCGAGCGCGGCCAGGGGAGTGCGCAGGAGCAGTTCCGCCTGGGACCGCAAGGGTTCAGGGAGGGAGGGCAGCCATTGCTGCCTGACCGGGTAGCCCTCCTCCCGGGCGAACCGGTACAGGCTCTTGAAGTAAACGACGGCGGGGGAGCCGGTGCCCGCAAGGGCGCCGAACACCGTGCGAAGCAACTCGGCCACGTTCCCGCGGCTCTCGGTCTCCACGGGATTGCGGGCAATCAGGGCGGCGAAGGCGGATGCCGCCTGCAGGGCCTCATAGCTTCTTGCTATCCCGGCTAGCCTGGCGACGATGCGCGCCTCCCGCACAAACCAGGTGCGGCCCTGGTTGGAACTCTCAAGGTGCAGGGACACCTCGTCGAAAAGGTCCAGGGCCACGTGCCCTGGGCCGGGCTTCCTGGGTGCCCGCTGGAGCGCCAGCAGGTTCCCGTGCTCCGGGGAAAAGAGGGTGAAGGCGTGGAACGACTCGGCGGCGGGTCGCCTGGCTAGGACGAAAGCTTCGGTTTGGAGGGGCTGGGAGGGCATGGCCAGGGCGGCATGACGGCTCCGCCGGAGATGATCATCTTCATGCCGTCGCCGACGGACATCTCCAGCTCCACGAGGTCGCGGCGGGGGAACAGGAGCAGGAATCCGCTGGTTGGGTTCGGCGTGGTCGGAATGAACACCGTCGAAATCTCCTCGCCGGTCTTGGTCTGTGCCTCGCCCATTTCCCGGTTGGTGAGGAACCCGATGGTCCAGACCCCCTTCCTGGGAAACTCCGCAAGGACCACCTTGTTCAGGCTCTGGCGCTTCTGGGATCCGAACGTGTCGACAACCTGCTTCACGGCCGTGTAGATCGCGCCGACCCCGGGCAGCTTGAGGATGAACCGTTCGCCGACACTTAGGAAAACCCGGCCGAACACGTAGCGCGAGACGTAGCCGAGAAGGGTGACCAGCACGAAGACAATGACCGTTGCGAGGAGGTCCCAGACCAGGCTCAGGCTCGGGCGGTCCCTCAGGGATTCCGGCACGGCCACGAAGAAAAGCGGCCGGAACGTGCCGCCCACGAATTCGATCACCTTCGCCAGCGCCCACACCGTCAGGAGGAGGGGGGCGACGAGAAGCGCACCCGCAAAAAAGGCATTGCGAAGCGACACGGTCCTGGAGACGGGCTGCTCTGGCAATTCAGGCATGGACAAGGCTTAACCGCGGTTCCCGGGAACTGCACGGACTTTTTGCCTGGAAA
>CAZGOX010000052.1:4033-12612 GCA_964527955.1 uncultured Opitutaceae bacterium
GACAAGTCCCCCGGTCCCGGGAGGACAGAGCCCGGCAGGGCGAGGTCCGCACTGTGGCGGTCGAGAGCGTGCACGGCCCGCTCAACGGAGCGCCGGTCGAGGCGCAGGGCGGGATGCAGGTTGGCTATGAGGACCGCGCGCTGTCTCAATTCACGTTCCTCGAGCGGCCTTCCGTTCCCGGCTCAACCGCGGGCTGCCCGCCATGGTAGGCCACCCGGGCGTGAAGCATGTTGAGAAGGGTGAACGTAAAGCTGCCCTTGGTCTTCGCAATCTCCTCGAATGTGAGGGGAGCCTCGTCGAGCTGCCCGTCCGCAATCCGGTCGGCGACGATCCGGCCGATGATCTGGTCGAGTTGCTCCGGGGTGGTCGAGCGCAGGGACCGGGATGCCGCCTCGACCGCATCCGCCAGGGAAATCACCGCGCTCTCCTTGAACTGGGGTTTCGGCCCCTCGTACCGGTAGCTTGCCTCGGGGACGGTCGGGGGCTCGGCGCCGGCGAAGGGAGCGCGCGAGGCCGAGACGGCCCGGTCGTAAAAGTAACGGACAAGCGTCGTGCCGTGGTGCTGGCGGATCACGTCGATCACCGCCCGGGGCAGCCGGTGCCTGAGGGCCAGGTCCACCCCGTCGGGCACGTGCTGCTTGACGATCTGCGCGGACACCTGCGGGTGCTTCTGTTCGTGGGGATTTGCGCGGTCGCGCTGGTTCTCGGTAAAATACAGCGGGTTGGCGGTCTTGCCAATGTCGTGGAAGAGAGCGCACACCCGGGCGAGCAGGGGATTGGCGCCGATCGCGTTGCAGGCGTTCTCGGACAGCTGGGCGACGACGAGCGAGTGGTGGAGGGTGCCCGGGGCCTCGAGCTGCATGCGGCGCAGGAGCGGGTGGTTGTAGTCCGTGAGCTCAAGGAGCGTGATGTCGGTCGTGTGCTTGAAGAACGACTCCAGCACGGGAAGCAGCCCGACCACCGCTACGCCTGTGAGCAGGCCCGTGGTCAGGCCGGCCACCATCTCCCGGACCAGGGTGTCCGTGGGCGTCTGGTTTGCGATCCCGACAAGCGCGGCAAAGGCGGCGATCGTGAGGCCGCCGGCCCCGCCCGCGTAGACCACCCGGCTGCGCTTTCGCGCGTCGCGGCAGAAAAAGATCGTCACCATCGAGGCTAGAAAAGTGAGGACCAGCAGGTCGAGCCGGTTGCCGTAGATCACTCCGGTGAAGATCGAGATCAGCAGGGCCATGAAGATGCCCGATCCCGCGTCGATCAGGATGGCCACGATCAGCGGCGCAAGGGCCGTCGGGGCGACGTAGGGCAGCGTGGAGGCCATGGAACTGTCGCTCAGGAAGAACTCGGCGCCGCCCAGCGAGTAGATCATCCGGACCAGCGCAAGGTTGGCGATCACGACCAGAGCCAGCAGCCCGAGCCGGAGGTTGCTGCGCATCGTCTCGGGATCCTCGAGGCGGATGTAGAGAAGCGAGGCCAGCACCATGGCCAGGACGAGAAGGACGTGCCCGAAGAGCATCAGCCCCTCGTTGTGCTCGGCGTCCCCGTGCGTGCGAAGGAATTCCTGGAGTGCCCTGAAGGTCTCGTACTGCTCCGGCGTCACGCGTTCCCCGGCCTCGATGATCACCTGCCCGCTCTCCACGTTCACCGTGACGGGCTGCAGGGACTTGATCGCCGCGGAGATGCGGGCCTGGGTGGCCGGGCCGTCAAAGACAAGGTTGGCCGTGACGCCGCCGCGGAAGAAGCGGAACAGGGCGCGGGCCGCGGGGCGGGGCACCCCGTCGGATGCCAGGCTCACGCGCAGGAAGGTAAGGGCGTCCTCCATCGACTGGACGGGCCGCAGGGCGATGTCGCCGGTCGGCCGGGCGATCTGGAACACCACCACACCGTTCACGTCCGCGCCCGAGAAGGACTCGTCGTGCACCCCCTCGCTGTAGATTTCGCGGAGGGCGGCGATGCCGTTTTCAAACAGGGAGGAGCGGGTCGCGGCATCGCCCGCGCTGAGGAGGGCCGCCAGGTCGTCGGGGCTCACCCGGTAGGGGCGCCCGACGTTGAACTCGTCGGCGAGGGCGGCCAATGCGGGATCCCGCCCGGACGCCCCCTGGAATCCGCCCGCCCTGTGGCCGGCCTCGTAGACCTCGAGCTTTGCCAGGAGGTCCCGGGCAGACGACTCGAAATCCACCAGGGGCTTGAAGTCGAGGCGGTACACGGGCGGCACCCGCTTCACCGCCTGTTCGCGGGCGGCGAGGGTCTTTCCCGCGCTCACGTAGGGGAAGGAGGTGCCGGCGACCACCCGCTGCGTGGCGATCTGGCCGGGCAGCACGGGAAGGTTGATAGTGCTGATGCCGGCCGAGCTGATCAGCAGGATCGCGCCGACGGTGACCAGGAAGATGAAGACGCCGACAAGCCTGTTCTGGTCGAGAAAGCCCCGCACCGCGGCCCGGGTCGCAGGCGAAGGCGCCGACTGGCGGATCCCCATGAGCAGACGCAGCTGGTTCTTCATGCGGCTCACGATCCCCCTCCGTTCCTTGCTCCGCGGAAGCGCTCGTACGCGTCGATGATGCTCTGAACGAGGCGGTGGCGCACAACGTCGGCCCCCGTGAACGTGTGGAAGTCGATCCCCGGGATTCCGTCCAGGACCTCGCGGACCTCGACCAGGCCGGAAGCCTTGGACCTTGGCAGGTCGACCTGGGTGACGTCGCCCGTCACCACCATGCGCGAGTCCTCGCCCAGGCGCGTGAGGAACATCATCATCTGCTCCGGGGTGGAGTTCTGGGCCTCATCGAGTACCACAAAGGCGTGGGCGAGGGTGCGGCCCCGCATGTAGGCGAGCGGGGCGATCTCGATGACCCCCTTCTCCGTGAGCCTGACCACGTCCTCGGGATCGAGAAGGTCGTGGAGGGCGTCGTATAGGGGCCGCAAGTACGGCAGGATCTTCTCCCTTAGGTCGCCCGGCAGGAACCCGAGCGCCTCGCCGGCCTCGACTGCCGGCCGCGTGAGAATGATCCTCTGGACTTGGTTGCGGAGCAGGGCCGACACGGCCGCCGCCATGGCCAGGTAGGTCTTGCCCGTTCCCGCCGGGCCAATGCCGAAGACGATCGGGTTCTTGAGCATGGACTGCAGGTACAGCTTCTGGCCCATCGTCTTTGGAATGACGCTCTTCCTGTTGGTCGCGATCACCAGGGGCTCGTCCAGGATGGTGCGCAGGCGTCCTCCCTCGCCCCGGGCGAAGGAGTCGGCCAGGCGCGCGAAATCCGGGGTTCGGATGTTCATCCCCTGGTTCCGGGCGGCCTGGAGAAAGGCGAAAAACTCCTCGGCGAGCGCAAGTGGCTCCGTCGGGGCCTCGATCTTCAGCCACGCCTCCCGCGTCACGAGTTTGACGCCCAGGACCCTCTCGGCGTGCTGGAGATTCTCCTCCCTGTCGGCGTAGAGCTGGCTCAGGTGCCGGGGGCTCGGAAAGTGAAGCGTCTTCGAGGGCACGTAAGGAGAGTGGGCTCAGGGCCCCCTGGACCTCGGACTCTTCGTCGCTGCGCGTCGGTTTGGGCTGAGCTTCGCCGCGACCGCGGAGAGCCGCTCCCAGGTGTCGGCGAGCGCCTGGGGAAGGACCCGCGTCCTCCCGATCACCGGCATGAAGTTCGTGTCCCCGTTCCACCGCGGGACGATGTGTGCGTGAAGATGGGATATGCTGCCCCCCGCGGCGGAGCCCAGGTTAAAGCCGATGTTGAATCCGTCCGGCTTCAGGGCGGCCGACAGGAGCCGGCGACCGAAGGAGATGACCTCCATGAGATCGGACCGGCCCTTGGCCGAGAGCTCCTCCAAGTCCGCGACGTCTCGGTAGGGCACCGCCAGCAGGTGGCCGGGATTGTAGGGATATCGGTTCAGGATAAGGTAGGAGAGGCGGGTCCGGTGGACAATCAGCGCCCTCCGGTCGTTGCCGAGTTCGGGCAGCTCGGTGAATGGCCGCCGACCCCCGGCTGAGAAGCGCGGCGATTCGATGTAATCCATCCGCCAATAGGCGTGGAGCTGCTGCATCTTCAATGACCTACGACAAAAGCAAATCCGGGCCCCAAAGTCAAAGCTACCTTGCAACTGTCTAAGGGACAAGGGGAAGCAGCGGATGTAGGGCAGCATCAGGGCAGGCAAACCCCGTTTTTCTGCTTGCTGACTGCAGCCTCCTCCGCGCCGAATCATTCCAATGGTAACACATGCCCACGGACGCAGGGTCGTGATTTCAGGCATCGGCGCAGTGACGCCCGTCGGCAACAGCGCGCCGGCAACGTGGCATGCGCTTGCGGCCGGCCGGAGCGGAATCGGCCGAATAACCCATTTCGACGCCTCCGGCTGCACGGCGCAGATCGCCGGCGAAGTGAAGGATTTTGACCCGAGGGCTCCCCTGCCGGCGGCCGTGCATCCGCGCGGGACCGCGGGGGAGCCGGTCACCGCGGCTGTCAGCCAAAAGGACTTCAAGAAGTTTGGCAGATTCACCCACCTTGGCCTGGCTGCGGGCGTTGAGGCCTATGCAGACTCCGGCTTGGATGCGGCCCGGGCGACCCTATCCCCCCTGCGCATGGGGGCGAATGTCGGTGTCGGCCTGGGGGGCCTCCCGGAAATCGTCGCCATGCATGAGACGTGGAAGCAGGGGGGCTTCAGGAAGATCTCCCCGTTCTTCATCCTCCAGACGGCCCCGAACATCCTTGCGGGCCAGCTGGCCATTTTGCTCGACCTCCGGGGGCCGAACATGTGCGTGGCCTCGGCATGCGCAACGAGCGGGCATGCGATTGGGGAGTCCTTTCGGGCAATCCAGAGGGGCGACGCAGATGTGATGCTCGCGGGCGGGGCTGAGGCGGTCGTGTCCGCGCTTGGCGTCGGGGCCTTTGCCCAGATGCGTGCGCTGTCCCTCCGAAACGACCAGCCCGAGAGGGCATCGCGGCCCTACGACGCGGGCCGGGACGGATTTGTGATCGGGGAGGGATCCGTGGTATTCGTGCTTGAGGAGCGGGACCAGGCCCTCCGCCGCGGTGCCCGGGTCTATGCCGAGCTCCTGGGATACGGGGCCACGGCTGACGCGAACCATCTCTCCTCCCTTGCCCCGGAGGCCGAGGGCTCCGCCCGGGCGATGGCGCTGGCGCTCGGGGAGTCGGGCATCGCCCCGGAAAGGATGGGCTATGTCTCCGCGCATGCCACGGCAACTCCGGCAGGGGATGGTGAGGAGGCAGCGGCCATAGCCAAAGTGTTCTCGGCGGCGCGCGGCACACTCCATGTCAGCGCGATCAAGTCGATGACCGGGCACCTGCTCGGCGCAGCCGGGGCCCTCGGGGCGATGGCGGCCACCCTCGCCGTCTACCACGGCCTGGTTCCGCCAACCATCAACCTGGAGGACCTCGACCCGGCGTGCGCGGGCCTGGGCCTGAATTTCACGCCCAAGACGGCGGTCCGCAAGGCGGTCGACTATGCCTTGTCGAACAGCTTTGGGTTTGGAGGAACGAATGCCTCGCTCGTCGTCGGCCGGGGTTGAGGTTACTTCGGAACAACAATCACCTGGAAGGCCTTCTCGGGAGCCAAGTAGGCCCTTGCAAGGGCGTCCATGTCGGCCTTGGTCATCGCCGGGTAATCCGTGAGGATGGTGCGGGCCCAGTCGAGCCGTTGCGGATACTCCTGGCATTCCGCCAAGACCGACCCGAGCCAGTAGGAATTCGTTCGGACCGCCTCGCGGACCGACGTGAGCAGGGGCCTCTTGGCCCGCTCGAGCTCGTCGGGCGTCACGCCCTCCTTCTGAAGGTCGCCGGCGATCTTCAGGATCGCCGTCGACAATTCGCGGGCGCGCTCCGGGGCCACAATGACCTCGGCGATCATGAAGCCGTATCCCTTGAAGGTCTCGCTGAGTACGCTGCCGGCCTCGGGAGAGTAGGTGCCGCCCAGCTGCTCGCGGATCCTCACCCGCAGCCGGTCGGAGAATATTTCGCCGAGGAGGCTCAGGCGTCGGCGGCGCTGGATGTCCCATCCATCGGCGGTGGGCCAGTAAAGGGCCACGACGGCCTTGGGTATCTCGGTCGGCACCGTGTAGACCTTGGAAAAGGGAGTGGAGGGGAACGCAACGGCGCGCTCCGCGGCGTAGGATGGCCTCGGTGCCCGGGACGGCAGGGCCCCGAGCGTTGCGGACACGGCGGACAACGCGGCCGCAGGGTCAAGGTCCCCGACAATCCCGACCTCGATCGACCCGGAGGCGAGCTGGGGCGCCAGCCATGCCCTTTCTTCCGCTACCGTCCGGGACAGAAGTGCCTCGCGCGGGGGCAGGCCAAAACGGGAGTCCCGGGAGGCCAGGAGAAACGGCACTTCCGCCTGGAGCGGGCCCTCGACCGAGTGATCGAGGTCGTTGTACGCCTCCACGATCTCCTTGTTGGCTTCCCTCAGGGCCTCCGGGCGGTAGCCAGGGTCCGTGAGGTAGGCCGATATGATCTGGAGTTGAAGGAGCAGGTCGTCCCGGTTTGTGGAGGCCGAGAATTCGAGCGCGTCATCCTCCACCTTGAAGTCCAAGGCCACGGTCCGGCCGGCGAGGATTCGTTGCAGCTCATCCATGCTATGCCGGCCGAGGCCTCCGTTCAGGAAGGTCAGGCTGGTGAAAAAGCCGAGTCCGGGCTTGTCCCGAGGCAGCGCCAGTTTGCCGGCGCCCAACCGGACGCGTACGTGGACGCGGCCGGTCTCGAAGTCCGTCTTCTTGACGTTTGCCCGAACGCCGTTCGCAAACACTGCTTTCGCAAGGTCCAGGTCGGGGACATGGGTCTGCTCCGTCAACCGCCCCGGGGGGCCGAAGTCCGTGTAGGCAAACTTTCCCTGGGCGACTGCCAAGGGCGGCTGCACGGCGACTGAGCGCGCCTTGTCGTAGGCCGCCACGATGGCGGCGACGGGATCCCCATCGAGCCTGGCGTTGCCGATCACCATGACATACCGTCCCGGGGCCCCAAAGGAGACCCGGAGTGCGTTCGTGCAGTCCGCGGGCGTGATCTGCTCAAGCGCCGGACCGTAGAGATTCAGGTCCTCGGCAGGGGTGGTGAATACGCTCCGCTGGACCAGCGTCTGGATGATCTCGCCGGCCAGTTCCTCCGATCTGCGTGTCGGGGCGTTTGCGGCGGCCTGTTTGAGGTCGTTTTCGACGTTGGATGCCGCCTCGTGGAGCTCGGCCGCCGTGAATCCGAACCCCAGCGCCTTGCGAAGCTCCTGCTCCGCGACGCCAAGGGCCGCCTGCCATTGGCCTGGGGCACAGGTCACGTCGATCCCGGCGTCCCTGTAGAAGTTGTAGTACTCCCCAATGTTCATGCTTCCCCGGATGAAGGGAGATCCCTCCTTCTTGGACAGGATCGTCAGGCGCCGGTTGAACATGGCGACGGCCAGGTCGCGCGCCAGGTGGCGGACGCGCAGGGATGCCGTGTCGGGAAGGAACTTGTAGGGGGCGACCACATCGATGGTCACATCGGTGGACGGCGCTTCCGGCTCGGCGTGGTAGGCCGCCTGCAGGCCGAGCGCAAGGGTTACGTGGCCGAGGTCGTGTTCGGGCGGCGCGGGTGCCCGGTCCGTGACACCGCCGAAGGCCCCCGCGATCTGCTTCTCGACCGCATCGACCTGGAGGTTGCCCACGGCGATCACAACCATCCGCTCGGGCCGGTACCATCGGTCGTACAGGTCGAGGAACCTGTCCCGCTTCGCCTGCTCGATCACCGGCTGCAGCCCGATGGGGATTCTCAGGGGGATAAGGGTCCCCGCGAGTTCAAACTCATTGTAGGCGACATATTCGCGGAATTCGACGGAGTCCCGGGTGCGCTTCTCGCTCAGGATGATGGGCCGCTCCTTCTCGATCATGTTGGGCGGGAGCAGCAGCCCTCCAGCAAAATCGGCAAACACCTGGAGCCCCTTCGCGACCGTCTCACCTTGGACGTCCGGCAGCTCGATTTCAAAGGCGGTGTGGTCGAAGTCGGTGTATGCGTTTGTGTCGCCTCCGAAGCTCATTCCCAGGCGCTGGAAGTACTCGACCAGGGTGCCCGGTGGATTGTGCGTGCTGCCGTTGAAGGCCATGTGCTCGAGGAAGTGGGCCAGGCCGCGCTGGTTGTCCTTCTCCTCGAGCGAACCCGACAGCACCAGCAGGCGTAGGGAGGCGCGGTTCTTCGGCTCCCGGTTCGGCAGGATCACGTACCGGATTCCATTCGGAAGGGCCCCGAAGCGGGCCGCCGGGTCGGGAGCCAGGTCGCTCGCGGCCTGCGGAAACGGAATCGCGGCGGACAGGCGCAGCGACGAAAGGCCGAGCAGCAGCAGGAAGGTTCTCCTCATGGGGGACTATTGGCCGCAAAAAGTCACCCAAGTCGCAAAGCTTTTCTGTGCGGTCGCTGGGCCGATTGGGACTTTGCTATGCCCTCTCCGGTCGCTTTTCGTTCGCCAAGCCTCACACAGTCGACCTCCGAGGACATAGCAAAGCCCCAATCGGCCCCGCCGTCTCCTTCGTCTTGGGTTGCTAAGATTCGGAATCTGCCAAAAAAACACCGCCGTGGATCAAGACGATCTCTTTGGCGACACGGCTGATCCGGGCGAGGCCATTCCTC
>CAZGOX010000053.1:0-12265 GCA_964527955.1 uncultured Opitutaceae bacterium
GTCGGGATCGCCTCGACCTGGAGCATGGTGACGCCCTGCAACATGCACATCGACGGGCTCGCCCGCGAGGCCGCGGCCGGCGCGGATGCCGCAGGCGGAAAGGCGGTGATTTTCGGCACGATCACGGTCTCGGACGGGATCAGCATGGGCACACCGGGCATGCGCTACTCGATGGTCTCCCGCGAGGTGATCGCCGACTCGATCGAGACGGTCGCCGGGGCCGAGGGATTCGACGCGGTCGTCGCGATCGGCGGCTGCGACAAGAACATGCCGGGCTGCCTGATCGCGCTCGCCCGCCTCAACAGGCCGGGCGTATTTGTGTACGGCGGGACGATCCTTCCCGGCATCCATCCCGGCACCAAGAAGGAATGCGACATCGTCTCCGTGTTTGAGGCGGTGGGCCAGCACGCGGCCGGCACCCTGGACGATGCAGGCCTGCGCGAGGTGGAGGCTTGCTCCATACCGGGCCCCGGCTCCTGCGGGGGCATGTACACCGCCAACACCATGGCTTCGGCCATCGAGGCCCTCGGCATGTCGCTTCCGAACAGCTCGAGCCAGCTTGCAATCGGGCGGGAGAAGAGGGACGACAGCAGGAGGGCGGGCGAGGCCGCCCTTGCGCTTCTCAAGGCGGGCATACGGCCGCGCGACATCATCACGCGCAAGGCGTTTGAGAATGCCATCGCGGTCGTCATCGCCCTTGGAGGATCGACGAACGCCGTCCTTCACCTGCTCGCGATCGCCCACTCCGCCGGTGTGCGGCTCGGCCTCGACGACTTCACCCGCGTCGGCCGGCGGGTTCCCGTGCTCGCGGACTTGAAGCCTTCCGGCAAGTACGGCGTCGCCCACCTGGTCCGCATCGGCGGCCTGCCGCCGCTGATGAAGATGCTGCTCGATGCCGGCCTCCTCCACGGCGATTGCCTCACGGTCACCGGGCGCACCGTTGCCGAGAACCTCGAGGGCGTGGCGCCCTACCCGCCCGGCCAGGACGTCATCCGGCCCCTGTCGAACCCCATCAAGCCCGACAGCCACCTTAGGATCCTCCGGGGAAACCTCGCTCCCGAGGGAGCCGTCGCAAAAATCTCCGGCAAGGAGGGCCTGAAGTTCTCGGGAAAAGCCATCGTATTTGAGAGCGAGGAGACGGCCCTTGCGGCGATTCTCGGGGGGCGGGTCAAGCCCGGCCATGTCATCGTCATCCGCAACGAGGGGCCTGTGGGCGGCCCCGGGATGCGCGAGATGCTCGCCCCGACGGGCGCCGTCATGGGCAGGGGGCTGGGCCAGTCCGTCGCCCTGATCACAGACGGGCGTTTCTCCGGGGGCAGCCACGGGTTCGTCGTCGGCCACATGACGCCCGAGGCTGCGAAGGGCGGCCCGATCGCCATCGTTCGCAACGGGGACCCGATCACGATCGACGCCGTCAAGAACGAGATCGTCCTTGGCATCCCTTCCGGGGAGATCAAGGCCCGCCTCAAGGCCTGGAGGCCCGGGAAGCCCAAGGAGACCAGGGGCGCCCTGGCCAAGTACGCCCGGCTCGTGACCAGCGCATCCGAGGGCGCCGTAACCGACAAATATCTTTAGAATCCTGTCAGCCCCTTATTCCCATGTCCACCTGGTCACGTTTCAAGCAGCACAACCACCCGTATCCAGCCCTCGGGATTTCGCTCGATGTAAGCCGGATCCCCTTCCCCGACGACTTCCTCGCCTCCATGGAGGCCCCCATTCAGAAGGCCTTCGCGGACATGGGCGCCCTCGAACGCGGGGCAATCGCCAACCCGGATGAAAAGCGGATGGTCGGCCACTACTGGCTTCGCGCCCCCCGGTTGGCCCCGACGCCGGAGATCACGGCGGAAATCATCGGCACCCTGGCGGCGATCAAGGAATTCTCCGCCCGCGTCCACAGCGGTGCGGTCGCCGGGCCCGCGGGTGCGTTCCGGCACGTCCTCCTGATCGGGATCGGCGGATCCGCCCTCGGCCCGCAGTTTGTCGGCAGCGCGCTCGGCACGCCGGGGGTCGACAAGATGAGCCTGCACTTTTTCGACAACACGGACCCGGATGGGATGGACGCCGTGCTGGCCGGGCTCGCCGGACAGCTCGCACGCACCCTGGTCGTCATCATCTCCAAGTCGGGCGGCACCGTCGAGACGCGCAACGGCATGCTCGAGTGTGCCGCCGCGCTCAGGGCGGCCGGACTCAACCCCGCCGTCCACTTCGTCGCCGTCACCGGCCTTGGGTCAAAGCTGGACCAGATCGCCGTCCGCGAGGGCTGGCTTGCCCGTTTCCCCAT
Source organism: uncultured Opitutaceae bacterium (assembly GCA_964527955.1). Lineage (GTDB taxonomy): Bacteria > Verrucomicrobiota > Verrucomicrobiia > Opitutales > Opitutaceae > Palsa-1447. The sequence continues at coordinate 2,282 of CAZGOX010000053.1, forward strand.
GTGGGATTGGGTCGGGGGGCGGACCTCGGAGCTGGCTGCGGTCGGCCTGCTGCCCGCTGCCCTCCAGGGAATTGACATCGACGCCCTGCTGGCGGGGGCGGCGGCGATGGATGAGGTCACCCGCAAGCCGGTGACCGCCGAGAACCCTGCCGCCCTCCTCGCCCTCATGTGGTACTTTTCGACCGGTGGCCGGGGGGCGAAGGACATGGTCATCCTGCCCTACAAGGATCGCCTGCTCCTCTTCTCGCGCTACCTCCAGCAGCTCGTCATGGAATCCCTGGGCAAGGAATTCGACCTGCAGGGTCGCATCGTGAACCAGGGCATCGCGGTCTACGGGAACAAGGGCTCGACGGACCAGCATGCCTACGTGCAGCAGCTTCGCGAGGGCGTGAACAACTTCTTCGTGACGTTCATCGAGGTGCTCCGCGACCGGGAGGGCTCCTCCCTTGAGGTTGAGCCCGGCGTCACCACCGGGGACTACCTTCAGGGGTCCTACCTCGGCACCCGCGACGCCCTGAGCGAGAAGGACCGCTGGTCGGTGACCCTCACCGTCGCCGACGTCTCCCCCGGGACGGTGGGGATGCTGATCGCCCTGTACGAGCGGGTGGTCGGCCTCTACGCGTCGCTCATTGGAATCAATGCCTACCACCAGCCCGGCGTCGAAGCGGGAAAGAAGGCCGCGGTCGGCGCGATCGCCCTCCGCCTCAAGCTGGCCGCCGCGCTCAAGGCCGCCCCCGGGCGGTTGGCCACGGCCGAGACGCTCGCCCGGGAAGCCGGCGGCGACCCGGAACTTGCGTTCAGGATCCTGGAGCACCTCGCGGCAAACGGGTCCGCCCGCCGGAGCGCACGGGTGCCGTGGAGCGAGACGGTATTCGGCGCCTGAACCTGCGGCCGGGAATGGCCCGAGACCGCTTGCTTCCCGCTTTTTTTGGCCTAAGCATGTGACTTCAAACACGTGAACCCCCTCCCCCTCAAACGCCTGGCACTCGGATTTGCCCTTCTCCTGCTCGGACAGCTCTTCGGAGGCTGCGCGATCAACCCGCAGCAGGATTCCTCGATTCCCTGGCAGAAGCCGGCCGACTGGGAAGGGCAGCTTCCCGGCATGGGATCCCCGGGCACGGGGCACTGACGGCCCGGCTGCGGGCGGCCTGTTCGTCGTGGAGAATTCCTCCCTCACGCCGCTGCCCGGCCACCTGTATGTCGTCGCGACGCCGATCGGGAACCTGGCGGACCTGACCGACCGCGCCCGCGCGATCCTGGGTTCGGTCGACCTCATTGCCTGCGAGGACACCCGGACGACGGGTGCGCTTCTCTCGCGTCTCGGGCTCCGGAGGGAACTCACCTCCTACCACGAGCACAATGAGCTCGAGGCCTCGGAGCGCCTCGCCGACTCCCTCGCGGCCGGCAGGTCGGTCGCGCTGGTGAGCGACGCCGGGACGCCCACCCTGAGCGACCCGGGCTTTCGCCTGGTCAGGGCCTGCCGCCGCAGGGGCCTTCCCGTGGTCCCGGTCCCGGGGCCGAGCGCCCTTGCGGCCGTCCTGAGCGCGAGCGGACTCCCGACCGACCGCTTCCTGTTCGTCGGGTTTCTCCCACCGAAGTCCGCCGCCCGTATCGCCTTCCTGGAGACGCATCGCGGCTTCCCCCACACGCTGGCGCTGTACGAAAGCTGCCACCGCATCGCAAGGGCCGTCGACGAGATCCTGGCGACCCTGGGCGGCGACCGGGTGATCTGCGTGGCCAAGGAGGTCACCAAGCTGCACGAGGCTTTCTTTGTGGGCCCGGCCTCCGCGGTCCAGCTGCGCCTTGCTTCGGCGAGCCTGAAGGGTGAATTCACGCTGCTGATAGCGCCCGGGGACTTCAGGCTATGAGGGAGGGCGGCAAGGCTGCCGTCATCGACATCGGCAGCAACTCGATCAAGGTCCTCGTGGCGACGAGGGCCGCTTCCGGCCGCACCGAGGAGGTGTTTGCCGAGACCCTGGACGCCCGGATCAGCGCCGGGATCAGCCGGCGGGATCCGCGCCTCGGCGCCGCCGGGATGGCCCGGGGGGTGGCGGCGATCCGGTCCCTGCTTGAGATGGCTGCGCGCCACTCCCCGGACAGGACCCTCCTGGTCGCCACCAGCGCGGTCCGCGATGCCCGGAACGGGCCCGCCTTCAAGAGGATGGTGCGGGACGCGACGGGCCATGCCATCCGGGTGCTTTCGGGCGGGGAGGAGGCGAACCTGATCGGGCGCGGCCTCGCCTGCGACCCGGCCCTGGCGCGACTTCGAAACTTCTATGTCTTCGACCTGGGAGGCGGAAGCCTCGAGTGCCTGGCCTTTCGCGGCCGTCGCGTGCGGCAGGCGGCCAGCCTTCAGCTGGGCTGCGTCCGCCTGACGGAGAAGTTCGTCGCGGATTCCGCGCGCCCGTTCACCCCCTCGGCGGCGCGCGCCATAGCCGCCCACGTCGGAGCGACGATCGAGGCCGCCGGGTTCCAATTCCGCCTGCCCCGAGGGTCGGCCGCCGTGGGGTCCGGTGGGACCCTCACGACCGTCCGCGCGATCCGCGCCGAGCGCGCGGGAATCGCGTTTGAGCGCACCGACCCCGCGATCACGGTCGGGGAGCTGCGCAGCCTGCTCGAGGAGACCGGCTCGCTGCCCCTGGCCGCCCGGAGGCGGATCCCGGGCCTGCCGCCGGCCAGGGCCGACGTCTTCCCTGCGGCCCTCGCAACCCTCATCGAGGTCGCATCCCTTGCAGGCATCGGGCGCTTCCGCCACTCCCTGTACAATCTCAGGTGGGGTCTTGCTGCCGAGCTGCTTTCCTGAGGGCGGCGACCATTTTCTCAAAGTCCTCCGGGAGCGGCGCGTGAAGATCCAGGCGCTTTCCCGTGACCGGATGGGCAAAGGCCAGGCGCTCGGCGTGCAGCATCACCCGCGCCGGCTGCAGCGACAGACGCGGATCGTCCTTCCAGCCGTATGCCTTGTCGCCCAGCACGCCATGGCCGATCGACTTCAGGTGGACGCGGATCTGGTGCGTGCGTCCCGTGTGCAGGACGCACCGGACGAGGGAAGCGAGCGCGCCGAACCGCTCGACGACCGCCCAAGTCGTGTGGGCCTCGCGGCCGCCTGTCCCCGGTTCGAGCACGGACATCCTGTGCCGCTGCCGGGTGTTCCTGCCGATGGGCTTTCGAATGTCCCCCCCAAGGAGGGCGGGCGCCCCGCTGGCCAGCGCAAGGTACTCCTTGGTCAGCGACCGCGATGCGAACTGGCTTGCGAGGCCCCTGTGGGCGGCGTCGGTCTTCGCCGCGAGGATCACCCCGGACGTCTCCCGGTCGAGCCGGTGCACGATTCCCGGGCGCTCCACGCCTCCCACACCGCTCAATCCCCCGCGACAGTGCGCAAGGAGTGCGTGGACCAGGGTGTCCTCCCGCGTGCCGGCTCCCGGATGCACGACCATGCCGGCGGACTTGTTGACGGCGAGCATATGCCTGTCCTCGAAAAGAACGTCGAGGTCGAGCTCCACGGGCCGCAGTTCCGCGGGCTTGAGGTCGGGCGTGGAGAACTCCAACTGTTCGCCCGCAGCCACGGCATCGCTCTGGCGGATCGCCGCGCCATCCCGAAGGACAAGGCCCGCCTTGAAGGCGCGCTGGAGCGCCACCCGGCTGTGCTCGGGAAACGCAGCGGCAAGCGCCTTGTCGGCCCGGGTGCGGGGGCTGCCTTCCGGGACAATGTAGGACCTGCTATTCAAGATGGTCGATCTCCCCAAGCCATCGGGCCTTCTCGGCCTGCCCCAGCAGGGCCACCTCGAAGCCATTGCGCGCGAGCTGGGCCAGTTCAGCCCTTGAAAACCCCCGCGCCGAGGACAGGGCCGCGTACTCGTCGCAGATCGTGTTTCCAAAGCAAAGGGGATCGTCCGTGCTCACCGTCACCCTCACGCCCGCGTCGAACAGCGTGCGAATCGGGTGGGTATCCAGCCTCACCCCGGGCATGAGCTTGTGGTTGCTGATCGGGCAGACATCCAGGGCGATTCCACGGCGGGCGATCTCGGCGACCAGGTCCGGATCCTCGGCCGCGCGGACCCCGTGCTCGATCCGAAGCGGCTGAAGCTCGTCGAGCACCCTGCGCACAAACCCCGCGCCCATGAACTCCCCCGCGTGCGCCTTCGTGTACTTTCCCGCGCGGCGCGCCTCGGCCCAGTACCCGGCTGTCCACGGTTCGAGCGGCCGGTCCTCGGGGCCGTGGAGGTCGATTCCCGAGAGGCCGGCCCACCCAAGCGCCGCCTCCAGCACCGGCTTCATGCGGGGGCCGGCCCCGTCGTGGTGGATCCCCAGGAAGACCCGCACCTCGAGGCCCGCCGGGGCTGCCGACAGGATCGCATCGAGGACCTCCCGGCCGTCGAGCCCGGCAAACTCGAGGGCCCCAGACGCAAAGCTCGTCTCGACGTATTTCACGTTTGCGGCCACATGGCCCGCGAAGATCAGCCTGCCGGCCTCGTGGTAGCGCTCGGGGGAGGTGAACCACGCCAGCGCCATCCCAAGGAGTTCCCGCTCAAAGTGGGCGAAGTCCTCGTACTTGAAATCCGGGGCCCAGGACGCGGGCGGGCGCGAGTACCCGGGGCGGACCCGCCGGAGCAGCTCAAGGGGAAGCGCCCCCTCGAAATGGAGGTGGGTCTCGGTCTTGGGCAGCGCCCGGACGAAGGCGTCGATCGAACCCGGGGCCGGCACGGACATCCCTCTCATTCCCCCTTCAAAAGGTGATCCGGATTCAGCTTCTGCAGGGCCTTGGGAACAAACAGCCCGTCCTTGCGGATCAGCCTGTCGTCAAACCGGATCTCACCGCCGCCGAACTCGGGCCGCTGGATGCACACGAGGTCCCAGTGGACCTGCGACCTGTTGCCGTTCCCGACGCCGGCGTAGGCCTGGCCGGGCGTGAAATGGAAGGACCCCGCAATCTTCTCGTCGAAGAGCGTGTCGCACATCGGCTGCAGGATATGGGGGTTGAAGCCTATTGCGAACTCGCCCACGTAGCGCGCGCCCTCGTCGCTGTCGAGGATCTCATTGAGGCGCCTCGTGTTGTTGCTTGTGGCCTCGACGATTCTCCCCCTCTTGAAGACAAGCCTGATGTTCTCGAAGGACGATCCCAGGTAGACGTTCCTCGTGTTGTACTGGACCACCCCCTCGACGGACTCCTTCTGCGGGCACGAGTAGACCTCCCCGTCCGGGATGTTCCGCAGGCCTCCGCACTCCTCCGCCCCGATGCCCAGGATGGAGAAGCGCAGGTCAGTGCCCGGGCCGGTGATCCGCACGCGGTCGGTGCGCCGCATCAGGTCGCTCAGGGCCTTCATCCCTGGCCTCATCAGGCTGTAGTCGAGGGTGCAGACCTTGAAGTAAAAGTCCTCGAACGCCTCGGTGCTCATCCGGGCCTCCTGGGCCATGGCCGTCGTCGGCCAGCGGAGCACGACCCATTTGGTCCGGTTCACCCGGTCGTCCTGGACCGGCTTGAACAGCCGGCTGATGAGGCGGACCTTGTCCCCGGCCACGTCGGACGACTCGAAGATGTTGTCCGCCCCCCGGAGGGCGATGTACGCGTCCATCCTGCGCATGCGCTCGAGCTCGACCGCGGCGAGCGTGGCGTACTGGGACTCCTCGGCCCCGCGCGCGAGTTCCCGGCTGATGCGCGCGTGGTTGATCTGCACGTACGGCAGGGCGCCGCGCTCGCGCGCCGCCCGGACCAGGGCGATCACCATCGCGTCGGGCACGTCGAATGCGTCGATAAGCACGCGTTCCCCCTTCTTGAGGGACGTGGAGAAGCCTGTGAGCCCCTGGGCAAGTTTCGAAAACCTTGGGTCGATGATCATGATGGTCTTAAAGCCCGAATTCCCGAGGGCGGGAAGCAGATTCTCCCCACAGCCTCGTCAAAGTCCGCCGCGCCCCGGATGATGTCGATCTCCAGCCTGAGGTAGTAGACAGGCAGGGAACCCGGCGGCGAGGGCGGAAGCCGGACCGCGTCCTTCTCCGTGGTCACCAGGCACTCGGCCCCCTCGCGCTCGGCCTGGGCCAGGAGCGCCGCGAGGTCGTCCGCCTCGTACCGGTAGTGGTCGAGGAAGCGCTCCCGGACCATGAGCAGCGCGCCCAGGTCGCGCAGGAACTTCTCGAAGCTCTCGGGGGTCGCAATCCCGCTGAAGGCCGCGATCCTCCTCCCCTTGAGCCAGCCGAGCGGCTGGCGGGCGTCCGCCCCGGCGCCCACGCGCTGCAGGTACTGGGGACGGTGCGCGCACTCGACGATGTCCGCGTCCGGGTTGTGGCGGGCGATCACGGCCTCCAAGTCGGCGTCCCGCTGCCCGTTGGACTTGGTGAGGAAGACGTAGCTCGCCCGGCGCACGTGCTTGATCGGCTCGCGCAGGATCCCTCGGGGAAGGAGGTGCCCGTTCCCGAACGGGCTCGTCTTGTCGACGAGAAGCAGGTTCAGGCTCCCCTTGAGCGGCAGGTACTGGAAACCGTCGTCGAGGACGAGGGTGTCGCAGCCAAACCGCTTGATCGCGTAGGCGCCGGCCTTGACCCGGTTCTTGTCGACGAGAACAACGACCCCCGGCAGGTTCCGCGCAAGCATGTACGGCTCGTCGCCGGCCTCCTCGCTGTCGAGCAGGACGCGCTCCCCGTCGCTGACAATGCGCGGCGGCGGCTCCTGCGTGTGGGTGAGCCAGAACCACCACTTCTTCCAGAACGGGGCCGCCTTGCTCTTGTACCCGCGGCTCAGGATCGCGACCTTCCTCCCCCGGTCCCGCAGCGCGCGCGCAAACTTCTCGACGACGGGGGTCTTGCCCGTGCCCCCCACGGTCAGGTTGCCGACTACGACCACCAGGCACCCGAGGGGCTGGTCGCGTAAGATCCTGTGCCGGTACATCCAGAGCCGGACCTGGACGGCGCCGCTCCAGAGGAGCGAGAGCACCTGGAGAATCCCCCCATAGAACGCGGCGCCGGTGTCCGCCCTCCTCCCGAGCACCACGTCGATCGTGTAGAGCTCAAAGGCCTGAAACTTCTTCTTCAGCCAGGATAGGGGCATGCGATTGCGAAAGTAAGACCGCCGAACTGCGAAGGCGAACCAACACTTTTACCGAATTGACGCCGGTCCTAGCCTGAACTGTCCTGTATCCTCGGTCCCATCCCTTCCCCCATGCCAAACAAGCTCTTCATCCCCGGCCCTGTCGCCGTTTCGGAAAAGACCCTCAGGGCCATGGCCCAGGGCATGATCGGGCACCGGAGCTCCGACTTCGTCGCGCTCTACCAGTCGATCCAGCCCGGGCTGCAGTCGCTCTTCTACACCAGGGACCCGGTGTACCTGTCCACCAGCAGCGCCTGGGGGATCATGGAGGGGAGCCTGCGCAACGCGACCCGGGGAAAGGTCCTCAACTGCATGAACGGGGCGTTCTCCGACAAATGGAACGACGTCGCCCTCCGGTGCGGCAAGGCCGCCACCGCGCTGAAGTTCGACTGGGGCAGGCCCGTGGACCCCGAGGCCGTCCGCAAGGAGCTTTCCAACGGCGGCTACGACTCGATCACGATCATCCACAACGAGACTTCCTGCGGGTGCATGAGCGACCTTGCGGCCGTCATGGCCGTGGTGCGCGAGTTTCCGGACGTCATCTCGATCGTCGACACGGTCAGCTCATTCAGCGCCATGGCGATCAGGAAGGACGAACTCGGCATCGATGTCATGATCACCGGGTCGCAGAAGGCACTCGCCCTCCCACCGGGACTTTCGCTGCTGTCGGTCTCCAAGCGCGCCCTGGACCGGGCCGCCCAGGTGAGCGGGCGCGGCTATTATTTCGATTTCCTTGAGTTCCAGAAGAACCACGAGGCCGGGATGACGCCGAGCACGCCGTCGATTCCCCATATCTTCGCGTTGAAGTCCAAGCTGGAGGACATCGCGGCCGAGGGAATTGAGGCCCGATACGTGCGCCACGCCAGGCTCAACCGGAGGGTCCGGGACTGGGGCCTTGCGAAGGGCTTCAAGCTTTTCCCCGCGGACGGCTTTGGATCGGTGACGCTCAACTGCTTCGCCAACACCCCGGGTTACGACATCGCAGTCCTGGCCAAGACCATGAAGTCGAAGCACTCGATCGTCATCGACGGCGGGTACGGGAAGCTGAAGGGAAAGACCTTCCGCCTGTCGAACATGGGTGATGAGACCGACGAGACGATCGCCGAGCTTCTCAAGGCCCTGGACCTGTCCCTGTCGGAGACGCCCAAGGTGGCGGCCGCCTGAATGCGGCCGGCCTGGCTAGTCGCGGCGGCGGTCGCGTTCATGCTGGGAATGGTGGCCGTCCGATGGGACGCCCGGACCGGTTTCACCAGCCTCCTTCGCTTCGGCGAATCGTCCGCGCTCCCGCGGATCCCCGCGCTGGCCACCGTCCCGGTCGCGACCGTTCCCGGGATCGGCTACGACGGGCAATTCTACTCTCAGCTCGCGGTCAGCCCGGACCCGAGGGACCCGGCGGTTGCCGCGGCCCTGGACAGCGCGCCCTACCGCGCCCGGCGGATCCTCCTTTCGTGGACGGCGCACGTGCTCGGCGGCGGCCGCGCTGCGCTGATCCTGGACGTGTACGCGCTGCAGAATGTTGTCGTCTGGCTCGCCCTCGGCTGGCTCCTGTGGCGCGAGCTCGCCTCGGCGCCGAGGAGGAGGGCCGCGTCGGTCTGGTGCTGCTGCATGTTGTCGCTCGGCTCCCTCGATTCCATCCGGATGGGGCTGGTCGACCTGGCGCCCGTCCTGTTTCTCGCGCTGGCGGCAGCCCGTATCCGTTCCGGGAGACCGGGGCCGGCGGTCGCTGCGGTTGCACTCGCCGGCCTTGCCCGGGAAACCTCGCTCCTGGGCGGCCTGGTTCTGTTCGAGCCCGGCCGCCATAGACCGCTCCAAGGATGCCTGCGCGTGGCCCTCGCGGCGCTGCCGCTCCTCGCGTGGGCGGCCTGGATCCATGCGAATGTCCCGGGCCGGGGGGCCCTGCTCAAGGGCAACCTCGACTGGCCGGCCGTGGGCTTTGTCCGCAGCTGCTGGACCTGCGCCGGGCACATCGCGAGCGGGGATCTCGACACGCGCTGGGTGTTCGGCCTCCTCGGGGGATTGAGCCTCGCCTGGCAGTCGGTCGGCCTCCTCGCGCGGCCGCGCTGGTCGGATCCCTGGTGGAGGGCGGGCGTCGGCTTCGCGGTGTTCTTCTGGTTCCTCGGGGGATCCGTCTGGAAGGGCTACTGGGCGGCGGCCCGGGTGGAGCTGCCGATGACCTTTGCGTTCAACCTCCTCGCCGTGAAGGACCGGCGGTTCTGGTCCACGATGGCCGTGGCGAACCTGCCCCTGGTCCTTCACGGAATGTGGCGCATGCTTCCCTGATTTTCCCCGCCCCCCGCAGGAAAATCCAAAACTATTCCTTGCACTTCGCGGCCGCGACGCCTAACCGCTCCCGTTCCGATGAAGTCCCTGATCATTGCCGAAAAGCCCTCCGTGGCGGCGGATCTCGCGCGCGCCCTTGGCAAAATTCCCAAGAAAGGCGAGCACTACGAGAATGACGCCTATGTCATTTCCTTCGCCCTTGGCCACGTGGTTGAGCTGGAGATGCCCGAGGACATCGACAAGAAACTCTACGGGTTCTGGCGCCTCGAGGCGCTGCCGATCATTCCCGAGAAATTCGGGCTGAAGCCGGTCGAGGCCTCGAAGGCCCGGTTCGACGCCCTGAAGAAGCTTCTCGGGCGGAAGGACATCGACCGCGTGATCAACGCCTGCGACGCGGGCCGCGAAGGCGAGCTGATCTTCACGTACCTGGTCCAGCTGACCAAGTGCAAGCTGCCGACCAGCCGGGCCTGGATGCAGACGATGACCCCGGGCGGCATCCGGACCGCCTTCGAGAGCCTCCGCGACGGAAAGCAGATGGCGGGCCTTGCGGACGCCGCCCGCTGCCGGAGCGAGAGCGACTGGCTGATCGGCATCAACGGGACCCGCGCGCTCACCAAGCGCATGTT
>CAZGOX010000054.1:0-11991 GCA_964527955.1 uncultured Opitutaceae bacterium
TCCGCCTGCGGTGAGCTCGTCGAATCCTGTAGGCAGCGAGCTTGCTCGCGCTCTGGAGACGCGCGAGCAAACTCGCTGCCTACAGCTCCAGGGCGCTCGTCGGCACCTTCCGGACCGCGACGAACTTTGCCCGGAAATGCTCGTCCAGGGCCGCCATCACCTCGGCCGGGATCCTCGGAAGGGGCTGCCACTGCGCCGGCCAGCCGGCGCTCCAACTCAGCCATCAACCCTTTTTTTTTTCGCCGGCCCCCGCCTCGGAGGTCTCATCGGCCATGGACGCAAGCTCCCGAATGAGGCTGTCGATCGCCCGTGCGCGGCTCGCCTCCACGGCCTTCAGCAGCGTCACCTCGAAATTCACCTTCTCCGCGAGGCCGAACCTCACGTTTCCCTCGCCTTCGCGAAGGGCATCGAGCATGCGGGTGAGCTGCTCGGTCGTCAGGGGAGATCCTGCCAACAGTTTCCCGCTGCGCCCGCCCTGCGCGATCGCGTCGATCAGCGCCGAGCGCACGAGCTCCTGCAGGTCGGCCAGCAGGCGCACGAGGTCCCGCCCTCCCGCGTCGCAATCATCCACGATGGCGATGATTCTCTTGTGGTCGCCCGCCGCAATGGCCGCCCCCAGCTCGGCGACCTTCTCCGCTGACACGAGACCGTACACGTCGAGAACGTCGGCTTCCCCGATCTCGGCCCCGCAGAAGGAAATCATCTGGTCCAGGATGGACTGCGCATCGCGCATCCCGCCGTCTGCTAGGCGCGCAATGGAGGCGAGCGCCGCGGGCTCGACCTTGATCTTCTCCTCCTTCGCAATCTTCGCCAGCCGCTCGACGATCAGCTTGGGTGGAATGGGCTTCAGGTCGAAGCGCTGGCAGCGCGAAAGGATCGTCGCCGGCACTTTCTGCACGTCGGTAGTCGCGAAGACGAACTTCACATGCGCGGGCGGCTCCTCGAGCGTCTTCAACAGGGCGTTGAACGCCGCGGTCGAGAGCATGTGCACCTCGTCTATGATGTAGATCTTGAACCTGCCCTGGGCGGGCATGTAGCGGGCGGTGTCGCGGAGCTCGCGCACCTGCTCGACGCCGTTGTTGGAGGCGCCGTCGATCTCGACCACGCCCAGGTGAGTCCCGTCCGCGATGGCCTGTACGGCGGGATCGTCTAGGGCGAAGTCCACCTTGGGGCCGTCCGTGCAGTTGAGCGCCTTGGCGAAGATGCGGGCGGTCGAGGTCTTTCCGGTGCCGCGGGGGCCCACCAGCACGTAGGCGTGCGCGATCCGGTTCCGGCTGATCGCGTTCTTCAGCGTCCGCATCACATGGTCCTGGCCAACAACGTCATCGAACGTCTGGGGGCGCCATTTTCGGGCTATGACTTGGTAGGCGGTGGACAAGGTTGGCGCTGGGAAATAGAGTGGCCAGGCACTCCACGGCACTGGTAGAACGTCGTTGCCGTTGCTGCCTTCCGGCCCTGGCGGAGTTCACGCGCCTGCCCATGCATGGCACCTGGCCGACGCGAAACATGCCCCGGTCCGCTTCCATCGCAACACCAATTTGTTCAGCAAAGATGCCGAAACCCTCCCCCTCATGAAGCTCTGGCAACTGAGACGCCACTGGAATGAGCTGGCCCGGCGGGACCCTTTCTGGGCGGTCCTCACCGAGTCCGACAAGCTGGGAAACCGATGGGCGACCCCGGAGTTCTATGCCACCGGCGTCGCCGAGGTGGCCAGGGACCTGGCGCGAATCCGGGAGCTGGCCCCCGCGATGCGGCTGGGGAGCGCGCTCGACTTCGGGTGCGGGGCCGGCCGCCTGACGGCCGCCCTGGGGGGGCACTTCGGCCGGGTAACGGGGGTGGATATCTCGGACACCATGGTGGCCCTGGCGCGCGAGCACTGCCCTGACGAGCGGGTGGAGTTCGTGTGCAACACCAGGCCGGACCTCGGGAGGTTCCCGGACAACTCCTTTGATCTCGTTTACAGCCGGATCACGCTCCAGCACATCGCCCCCGGGTACACCAAGCGGTACCTGGCCGAGTTTGTACGCATCCTCGCGCCCGGGGGGATCCTGTCCGTCCAAATCCCGGAGTTTGTGCCTGCCGTCGTTCCCGACCGCCTGAAGTTTTCCTCCTGGCCGCCCACGATGATCATGAGGATTCGAAGGAACCTTCGTTTTCACTTTCCTGGATGGTTTCCGGGCACCCCGACGATGCAGATGCACGCGATCCCGGGCGGCGAGGTCCGGGATTGCCTGGTGAAAGCGGGCGCCGAACTCCTCCCGGGCGAACTGGTCGGGCACGGCGAGGTCCGGAACGTCACCTACCTCGCCCGCAAGGCGCCGAGCGCTTGAATGCTGGTTCCCCTGCTACCAGCCTTTCGCGATGCGAAAGGCTGCCGCTCCTTGGCGTGGCCCATTGGACTTGCCCTGCTAAGGGCTAGCCAAGGGCCAGATGACCCATATAGGCTCTGTGGCAAAGCTCTGATGCCCGCCCCGCCCCCAGCTGATCGGTCCGACGAGCGCATACCGCGGGCGTTCGTTACCTCCAACTGGAGCATGATCGCGCGGGCGGGTGCGCCAAACTCAGCCGAAACCGGCGCCGCCCTCGCCGATCTCTGCCGGGCATACTGGTACCCGCTTTACTGGTTTACCCGAAGCCGCGGCCTCTCCCAGCACGACGCCGAGGACCTCATCCAGGGCTTCTTCGGGGATCTGCTCAGGCGCAATGCCATCGCCAGTGCCGACGCCACCCGCGGCCGCTTCCGCACGTTCCTCCTCACCTCCCTGCGCAACTTCCATTCCCATCAGCACGCGAGGGCGGGCACACTCAAGCGCGGCGGTGGCTGCGAGCTGATTTCGCTCGACGCCGTCGGCGCGGCGGAAAAGCGCTTCCAGCAAGAACCGGCCACGGAGAGCTCGCCGGAAAAGCTCTTCGACCAGAAATGGGCCCTGATCCTTCTCGACTCGGCCCTCAAACGCCTGCGCCGCGAATACACGGCCGCGGCCAAGCAGGCCTGGTTCGACGAGCTGAAGGTCGTACTCTGGGGCGGACGCGGCGAAGCAAGCTACGCCGAGATCGCCGGGCGCCTCTCCTCGACCGAGGGCGCCGTGAAGGTGGCAGTGCACCGGCTGCGCGCGCGCTTCAAGGAATGCCTGCGCAATGAGGTCGCGCAGACAGTTCTGGATCCGGCCGAGATCGACGACGAAATGCGCCACCTTCTCGCAGCGGTGAGCCTGTAACCTTTTCCACCGCGAGCGTTAAAGCACCGCGTACACGTTGTCCGTTGCATGAATTCCGCCGTCCCGTGCCCGCGCTGTGGCGTCACCCTCCGGACGCTTTCCGAGGACGGACTGTGCGCCGCCTGCATGCTGCGCCTGATGTTTGAGGAACCGGGCGACGACGGGGCCTCGGCACTTCTTCCCCAGCCGTCCCTGCCCCGCAGGTTCGGCCCATATGAGCTGCTTGAGGAACTCGGCCGCGGCGGCATGGGCGTCGTCTACAGGGCGCGGCAGCAGACGCTGGACCGGATCGTGGCACTGAAGCTCCTGCTGGGCGGCGTGTATTCGAGCGAGGCGATGCTGCGGCGCTTCCAGGTCGAGGCCGCAGCCGCCGCGGCACTCCGTCATCCCGGCATCGTGGCAATCCACGACTACGGTGAATTCGAGGGCCAGCCCTTCTACACGATGGAGCTGATGGAAGGGCGGAACCTCGCACAGGTTTCCGATGGGCGTCCCCTGGAGCCCCGCCGCGCAGCCCGCCACCTTCGGGAGATCGCCGATGCCGTGCGCTACGCCCACGAACACAGCATCCTCCACCGCGACCTCAAGCCATCCAACGTCCTCATCGACCACGACGACCGGGCCCGAGTCGCCGACTTCGGCATGGCGAAGCGCCTGGATCTGGACAGCGGCGTCACCATGACCGGCCAGCTGGTGGGCTCGCCCAACTACACGGCGCCGGAGCAGGTTTCCGGCCGGGATAAGGACGTGGGCACGGCCGCCGACATCTATGCGCTTGGGGCGCTCTTGTACCACCTGCTCACGGGCCGGCCGCCGTTCCTTGCCGCCACGCTCGAGGAGACGCTGCGGCTTCTGCACGGCACCGAACCCGCCCCGCCCCAGTTGCTCAATCCCGGGGTGCCACGCGACCTGGAGACGATCTGCCTGAAGTGCCTTGCCAAGGAGCCGTCGCGGCGCTACGCGACCGCCAACGCGCTCACCGAGGATCTGGACCGCTTTCTCGATCATCGGCCGATCAACGCCCGGCCGCCGAGCCTTGTCTATCGAACCTGGAAATATGCCCGGCGCAACCGCACCCAGGTCACCGCCGCCGGTGCGGTATTTGCCTCGCTGGCCATCGGGCTGGGCGTGGCCATGGCCGGGTACCGCCGCGCGGTGGCGCAACAGCGCGCAACGCAGGACGCGCGGGCGCAGGCGGAGGCGCTCGTCGGCGTCATCATGCGCGATGCCCAGCCGGCGCTCGAACCCTACGGTCGCCTTCCGGTCATGGAAAAAATAGCCGGGGCTTCCCTTCACTACTTCGAACAGCTGCCACCGGAATTGCGCAATGAATCCACCGACGCCGCGATGGCGACCGCGCTGGATTCGCTCGCCCTGGTCAAGATGCAGGGGCGAGACGGCGAAGCCGGCCGCCGGGCCCTGCTCCGTGCAATAGCGCTGTGGGAGAAGACCCTGGCTGCCAATCCCGGGAACCCCGATGCCGCGGCTGCCCTGCTGCTCGACGAGAGCCACCGCATCCACTGGGTCCTTCGCCCAATTTGGGCGGACAAGGTGCGGATGGAGGCGGCGATGATTGCGCGCTACCGGGACTGGTGCGGGCGCTTCCCGGCTCATCTTCGGTTAAGGTACGGCCTCGCCGAGGCCCTGGTCTTCTGGAGCATGGATGCCGGGCAACAGGTTGCGCCGGGGAAAGCCCTGGAAGGGGCGCTGGAGGCCCATGAGCTGCTGAAGGATCTGGTCGGCCGGATGCCCGGGGATGCAAAGGTCGATGCGACCTACCTGTTGAGTTATGTGGCGTTGATCGCCACGGACCAGCGCATGGAGGACAGGGCCGGGAACGTCCGCCTGGGCGAGGAGGCCGTCGCATTCGCCAACGAGCGGTTGCAAAGGGATCCGGGCAATCGCGACCTGCTTCAGGCCGGGGCCCAAGCCTCGTCCGCCTTGAACTTTGCCCTTGCGCCCGTCTCCGCCCGGCGCGCCCAAGACGCCCTTTTGGCGGCACAGGGTTATCTCGGCACCCTGGTGCGGCTCGATCCGGCCAACCGGTCTTGGCGGTTTGACTACGCGAAGTCCTTCCTGGGGGAGGCTGACTTTCTGCGGCGCGACGAGCGGCTGGCCGAAGCCCGGCGCGCCTATGCGCAGGTTGAAACCCAGATGCTCGCGCTGGGCGACTTGCACCAGCAAAGCGAGTCGGAGAACCCGGGGGGGCCCATGGGGTTCATTGTGACTGCGTGCCTTGCCCAGGCGGAATGCGCGGCCGACATGGGTGAAGCCGCGGAGGCCGATGCGAGTCTGGCCAAGGCAACGGCCTGGTGCGACGACCTGCTGGGCGGTCCGGACGAGGGAAACCCTGGCGGCGTGAACTTTGTCAGGGCCCTGATGTGGGCTGCGCGGATCCGGACCGCGGACGGATTGCGCGACTGGCCCCGGCTCGCCCGAGTGGCGGACCAAGCCATCCACGCGATCGACGCGATGCCGGCGGCCTCGACCGCAAGAGACCTCGCCCTGTTTCGCTCCCAGGCGGTGGGGGCCAAAGGGAAGGCTATACTGCGCCTGGGCGACGCGGCGGCAGCGGTGCCGCTGTTGGCGGGCAACGACGAGACCCTGGCCGAGGCCCTCACCGCGATCGGCGACCGTGCGCAGGCGCGCAGGCTGCTCGAACCAATCCTGGCCGCGCACGAGGCCGACT
This sequence comes from uncultured Opitutaceae bacterium, assembly GCA_964527955.1. GTDB lineage: Bacteria > Verrucomicrobiota > Verrucomicrobiia > Opitutales > Opitutaceae > Palsa-1447. The sequence continues at coordinate 5,908 of CAZGOX010000054.1, forward strand.
TCGTCCGCGAACCGGACCTATGGGAAACGAGAACCAATCTTGCCCGGACCTCTTGCCTGCTCGCCGAAGCACTTGGCCAGGCGAACGTCGGGGACGCCGTTCGAAGAAAGGCCTTGTTGGATCGCGCGGCAAGCCTGCTCAGCGGCCCGGATGCCCGGACTCGACTGACGCCGGCCGACCGGGAGCTGAGCGCCACCATAGCGGCGCTGCGTTGACCCGGCTCAGAACGAAATCGTGTTCGTCAGCGTCCATGTTCTTGGCGCGGGGATGCGGCCGGCCGCCAGGCTGCCGTCGGGCTGCACGTTGACGGGAATCAGGTCCTTCTTCGCGAACACATTGCCCACGTTGAGCTGAAGCCGCCAGGCCCACTTCCTGGCGAATCTCCACTCGTAGCCGGTCCATAGGTCGACATTGGTCTCGATCGGACCCAGGTACGGATGGGCCAGGTCGAATATCTGGGTCGGATTGGAAGTCGCACTCGCGGTCGGGTAAACCGGGTAGCCGACAACCTCGCGTCCCTGCCAGCGATACGCGCCGCCAAACATCAGGCCCTTGAGCCGGCCGTGGGTGGCGGTGTAGTCGGCGACGAGGTTGCAACGCCAAGGACGCATTTCGCTCACGTCAGACCCATCCTCCGCCTTGAACATGAGATACGGGATCCAGATGTTCGTGCGGTAGAGATCGATGACCGTGCCGCCCGGATAGTAAGTCGGCCCAAAAATGCGTTGATCGCCGATGACGGCGGGAAGGCTGGTGCCGGTCACCGGCGTGTTGAAGACCGCCCAGCGTTGCTCGATCCACGCGCCGAGGGAGTGCGCAAGGTTGTGGCTTTCGGCGCTGGTCTGCGAAGCGTTGAACGAAAGGTTCCAGCCCGGGGCGGGTTGCGCCGTGAGCTCATACTCCGTCCCTTTTGACTGGGTGTCCCCGGAGATGGTGAACCCAGGGGGGATGCCGCCGGTGATGAAGCCCGGCCAACCCGGGCGGTCGATGTTGTAGAGTGCGAAGAACGAATCGGGCGGCTGGTTGCGCGGGTCCAGGAACGCCGTGGCGATGGCGATCCCGTCGGCCTTTGCCTGCGCCGTTGTCTGGCCGCTCACCGGCTGGTAGCCACCAGTCATGGCGCCAGAACCGTTGCCGGCGTTCGCGAGGGTTTGCTGGGCATACATGTAACCCCAAGCCTCCGCGTTGGGCAGCGCATACAGGCCGTTGAAGGAATTCAAGGGCAGCGCATCGTTCGTGACGCCAGTCTCATACCGGTTCACCCTGATGGCGACATGGCCGTCGAGCAGCTCCAGGAGGACGCCGTAGTCCTTTGTCCGGCCGCCGGGAGGCGGCAGCGGATGGCCGAAGACATCGATGCGGCCCGCTTCGGGCTGGAAGTTCTCCGAGTGGTTGTAAAAGAGGCTCAGGTCGGCGCGGCCGGGAAGCTTGTCGCGGAGGGAGTTCGGCGAATGAACGACGACGCTCCAACTGGTGGAGTCGCCCGAGACCACGTTGTTCGGGGCGGAGGGCAGCCGGTACTCGGGGCTCGCGAAGGCAACGGTCCCATCCGGATTCGTAGGGATGTTGGTCCGGGCAAAGCTGTCATCCTGGTCGTGGCGCAAACCGGCCATCGGCACGACGAGGCCGTCGAACAGGAACCCCTGCCAGACGAGTCCGTACGAAGTGACGATGTCGCGGGTCAATTCGGCGTGGTTGCCGTTGACACGGGCACCGTCAAAGTTGCTGACCACCGTGACGGGCAGATCGGTCCAGGCCGGCGTCGCCGCGCCGAGGTTGAAGTAGTTGACCGCCCCTGAAGCCGCTTGGTGCACAGCACTCAATCCCGGCAAGTCCGCGCCCGCCACCGATGTGCGGGCGGCCAGCGATGGCCCAAGGTAGTTGATGTCCCCTATCAGCCGGTTGTAGATCGAGACATTGCCGGTATACGAGGCGAAGGACAGGTCGGCCACCTGGGCCTCCCAATCGTAGGTTTCCTTGTCCGCCTGTTCACGGCTCCAAAAACCTGTGAAGACATCCCTCCCGAGAAGCCTGGTCAGCAGGGACGGCCGCATGAAGTCGGCGAACTGCAACTCGCCAAATCCCGTCAACCGCCACGCATCCCGGGTCGATGAAAAGAAGGAATTGCCGAAGGCGTCCCCCTCCATGTAGGCGCGGCCATAGTTGGGATTGGGGCTTCCGTCAGGCAGGCTGGTATTGACGTCGACCGTGAGGGCGGAGTCGCCCCCGGCACTGGTCGCCCCTTGCGTGGTCTGCTGATGATCATAGGCCGCCTCGACGCCCAGGCGGTCGTTGAGAAAGGTCTGCTCCAGCGTCACGTTGGCGATGTCGTGACCCTCCCACTCGTGCTTGTTTGGACCGTCGACCAGTCGATTGTAATAGTCAAAGATCGACGGATCCTGCAGCACGCTGGCCCGGTAGACCTTGAATTGCTCCGCCAGCGAGGATGGCTTCGGGACATAATCCTCCGGGCTCATCACGACCGCCAGGGAGGCGCCATTACCGCCAGCCGCGATAAGGGAACCGGCACTCGAGGCGGGGTCTCCAAAGACAGCCAGGAGCGGACTATACAAGCCGGTGAACAGGCCATTCAATCTGGGATCGCCCTTCCAAGTGGCTGGGTTGACGCCAATCCGGTTCAAGGCCGTGAACCATGGGGTGATCTGGTCATACGGCGGCAGGACATGCGGGCGGTTGGCCGCTGCGCTGCCGTGCTCGACATTGATCCTGAGTGAGGTGCGGGCGGATCCGCGGCTGAGGAATTTCGGATCCCAGCGCAGGGCGCCGTAGAGTCTCCGGTCGTGATTGTAGGCGGGATCCTGCTCGTAGTCCGTCAGGTCGTCGAGCGTGTCGAGGCGCAGGGCCAATTCCTGCGGCAAAAGGACCGTGTTCAAGTCAAGCGTCGCCCGGTGGCTGCCGAAGCTGCCGGTGCTGACCGCAACCGAGCCTTGGTTTCCAAACGAGGCAATGTTTGTGTTCTCATTGATGATCCCCGCCGGGCTGCCCAGGCCGAAGAGGATGGCGTTGGGGCCTCGTTGGATGTCAATCCGGCCCGTGTTGAAGGAATCCCACGGAATATCCGTGAGGAAAAGGTCTCGCGTGTTGTCAGCGGCAGCCAGGCCGCGGACGCGCGTGTTGTCCTGCGGCGCCAGCCGGGCCGCCACGTCGTCAAGGCTGGTCCCGGTTCCGAGACCGGCGAAATTCCCCCCGGGACCCCCGACCTCGGTGTCAGTCGTGTAGACGAGCAGGTCCTGCGAATTGTGTGAGTTCGTGTCCTCGAGGAACTGGGAGGTCACCTCCGAGATGGCCGAGCCGACGTCCCTGAGGTCGGTCCGGATTCGGGTTGCGGCAACGGTCGCCGTGGCATCGTAGCTATTCGAGTCCTCCGACGCGTAGACGACGAACGGGTCGAGCACGATGATCTCATCCGCCTCGGGGACCGGGCCTGCCGGGGTCGGTTTCGGCCCGGGATCCGCTTTCTGCGCCCGGGCCGGCTGGAGGCAAAAGGCGGCAAACAGCGCGACAACGACGGACAGCCGGAGGAATGTCCGGCCGGAGAGGGCCCGTGGCGGCTTCAAGGATAAGATGGGCATGGCTCGAGGGTCACAGCCGAAGACAGCGGCTGTCCGTACCTGCTAACCGTTTTTGGTTTCAAGGTTACACGCCGGGTCCTGGTCAGAACAGCGGCGCGTTGTTCTTCGGATCGTCCAGGATCGCCTCGAAACGCGGGTCACCCCACAGCGGCCACAGGCCGATCTGGTGCCGCAGCACGTGGACGTTGCCGACGCTGTAGTCCCCCGAGACGGGAATCGTCCGCGCCAACTCTGCGAGTGCGCCGTCCTTGTCGCCTCCCCAGGCATGCACCGCCGCAAAACTCTCCCAGGAAGCGAGTTTGCGGGCCCTGTCCTCCGCCGCCCTTGCTTCCGTCTTGTCTCCCAGCATGGCATGGATCAGCGCGAGATCCTGCCACTTCCGGTAGTTGCCAGGCTCTGCGGCGAGCGCGGATGTCAATTGGTCGCGATTCTTCTCAAGCAGGGGCCGGGCGCGTTCCCGCTGCCCCAGGACGATCAGCGCCTGCGCGACAACAATGGTGTCGAAGCGGCCGGTTTCCGCGGCAAACCGCCAGTGCGCGCCGCTTGCCTCCCACAGCCGGACGAGCCCGGCCGCGTCGCCCGCGATATAGGCCCATTCGGCCAGCGCCATGATCGCGTTGGGGTCGGTGGCTCGCGCCGAGGCCGGAATCTGCGCCAGGCACGCCTCCATGGGCCCGGTGGCGCCGCGTGCCAGGAAGGGAATGAGGGCCACCTTGGCATCGCGCAGTGTGCTGATGGGGCTGAGGCCTTCGTCCTCGGCCGCCAGCGCAAGCGCCTCATCGTAGCGGCGTCCGCCAAGGTAGAGACTGGTCATCTCGTCGAGCAGCTGGGGATTGCGCGGGTCAAGCTTCCGCGCACGCTGATAATACTCCAGCCGCTCGCTGGGGTTCCGCGACTCCCATGCAAGCGCCAACAGGGTGGACGGATGATTGGGGTAGAGCCGGACCAGCCGTGCCCGGAGTGCGGCCGCGCCGTCCTTGTCGCCGGTCGCATCCAGGTAATCCATCTGGCTGGTGATCACATCCAGCGCGTCCGGCGCCAGCCGCACTGCAGTGTCCAGCGCTTTCTTGGCTTGAACGAGGCGCACCTCCGTGTTGTCGAGGTACTCATACATTCTCGCGTGGACATTGTAGAGTTCGAGCCAGGCGAGGCCGAAGCGAGGATCAAGCTGCACCGCGCGTTCGAGCAACAGCTGCATCCGCGCCAGCATCTCGGGCGTGCCCTGACCGCTGCCCCAACCGGCACGGGCCTGCAGGTAGAGATCATAGGCCTCGACATCGCCCGTCGGCCGGGCGTCGAGGCGCGCCACGTCGTGCGGGGTCAGCACAGCGTGCAGGGACGCGGCGATCTCCTTGGCCAGCGCCTCCTGGATGGCGAAGATGTCGCCCAACTCCCGGTCATAGGCCTGCGCCCACAGATGCTGGTCGTCCCGGACGTTGATAAGCTGGCCGGTCACGCGGACCCTGGTGCCGATCCTCCGTACGCTCCCTTCGAGGATGAACGTCACCCCAAGTTCCCGCCCGATCTGCCGGATCGACTTCCTCGTGTCCCGGTAACCCATCACCGAGGTGCGCGAGATGACCTCCATGTCGCCGACCAGCGCGAGGCTTGTGAGAATGTCCTCCTGGACCCCGTCGGCAAAGTAGCCGTTGTCCTTGTCCGCGCTCATGTTCGTGAAAGGGAGCACGGCGATTGACTTGTCCGGCGGCGACCCTGCCTCCCCGGGGCGCTGCCGCCACGCGAACCAACCCCCGGCGGCAAGCACAAGCACCAGTGTGGCAACCCACGGCAACCACCGGGCCGGCGACCAGACCCTCGGCGTTGGCAACCAGGGAACTGAGGCCCCGGGGCGGCCGGCGACGGAATCTCCCGCCAACAACCGCTGCACCTGCCGAACGAACTCCTCGTCGGCCCGACCCGCTGGAAGGCGGGCCCACTGTCGCTCCCTGAAGCGATTCGGCACCCGCGCAGCAACGTCGCCCGTGTCGTCGATCACCACCGGAAACAGGAACGGATGGTCGTCGGCCATGAGATGCGAGCGATCCACCGCCAGCTTCCACTCCAGCCGAAAGTAGCCTTCAGGACGCGCCTGGGTATTCGCCGAAACCAACGGGACGAACAGCACGCACTCCTGGATCTGCCTGCGGATCTTTGCATCCCATGCGTCACCCCCGCGCAGCTCATTGCTGTCAAGCCACACTTCGACGCCCACGGCGCGCAGGCTTTCCGCCAGACTCTGCGCCGCCCCGGCATCTTGGGAAGCATAGCTCAGGAAAACTGCACGGGAGGCTTCGGGCATGGCAGGGCACCCTGCTTTGCGCAGGATGCCCACCGGGGTGTAACGCAAGTAATCCCGTGGGTTACAACCGGATTTGACTTTCCGGCGTGCTTGGGCGCGTGTCCCCGCATCGCGTTTTGGAAGGCTGCGCTCAGGCGTGCGTTTCGAGGTAGGGACGGGCGGCCCGCCCGTCCGGGAACTGCGAATGACTCC
>CAZGOX010000055.1:0-11969 GCA_964527955.1 uncultured Opitutaceae bacterium
ATCTCCGAACCGATCGTGTACTTGACATAGGCCTGCTTGCCCGTGGTCAGCCGGGTGACGACGTGGGCCCCGAGGGGGGTGACGTCAGCCTCGCCCTGGATCATGGCGACGTGGGTCTGCTTCTCGGTGACCTCTATGAAGACTTTGTCGCCCGAAGCCTCGACATTGAGGACATCCACGTTGGCATGCCGCGTCTCAAAGGCCATGCGCGTGCCGCTCTGCAGCCGGGGGGTGTCGATCACGACGCGCCCGATCTTCACGATGATGCGGGTGGCGGAATTCGAAGGCTCGATGAGGAGGTTGTTGTTCGGGGCGAAAGGCTCCTGGTCGAAGCGCCTGACCTCGATCTGCGTGTTCTCGTCCAGGAATATGGCGGTCTGGTTCGAGAAGACCAGAGTGGTGCTCGACCCCTTGCCGGTCGAGATCTCGGAGCCGTTCCCGATGACCGTGCGGCCCTTCCTGAGCACGGTGATGCGGCCTTCCTCGCCGATGAGCCCGCCGTTGTTCGTGTCGGCGAGGTTGGCCAGCGTGGTGCACTCTGCCGTCCCCCGAACGCTGCTGACGTAGATTTTGCCGACTATGCCCAGGCCAAGGGCACCCTGGCCGAACGCAAGCATGGGAAGGAGGGTGAAGCCGGCGGCCAGCAGAAAGGCTTTGAGATTTGTTTTCATTTTGTGGAGTCCTGCGGACAAACCGGGCCCGCGTTTCCCAAGGGGGACGCGCCGGGCTAATCCATCCAATTCAGCGTATTGTATAATGCGCAGTGTCGCATCGCCCGATCGGGCTCGGCAAGGGGTAATTTTACTTACCCCGGCTCGGGACCACGACGAGGTTGATGATTTTTCCGGGGACATAGATCACCCTCTTCAATTCACCCTCCGCGGCATAGGGCGCGACCTTGGGGTGGGCGAGGGCGACCTTGAGCGCCTCGTCCTGCGTCAAACCCAGCGGCACCAGCTGGTCGCCCCTGTGCCTTCCGTTCACCTGGAACACGAGGTTCACCTCGCGGGCCTCGACGATTGCCGGGTCGTACGCCGGCCACGGCGCCGACTGGATCGAGCCGGCGCCGCCCAGGCGGTTCCACAGTTCCTCGCACAGGTGGGGGGCAAACGGGGCCAGCAGCTGCAGAAACGCGCGCGCGGTCGACGGGCTGACGCCGGGCGCCCTTTGCCAGGCGTTCACAAAGATCATCATCTGGGAAATCGCCGTGTTGAACCGGAGGGCGTCGATGTCGTCCCCCACCTTCTTGATCGTCTCGTGGAGCAGCCTTGCAAGGTCCGGCGCCTCGCGCACCCCTTCGGAAATCCTCGGGTTCGGGCCGCCGTCCTCGCCGACGCACTCGCGCCACACCTTCTGCAGAAAGCGGTGCACGCCCTCGATCCCGCGCGGATTCCATGGCTTCATCGCCTCCAGGGGCCCGAGGAACATGAGGTAGAGGCGCAGCGTGTCCGCCCCGTGGCTTTCGATGATCGAGTCCGGGTTCACCACGTTCCCGCGGCTCTTGGACATCTTCTCGCCGTCCTCGCCGAGCAGGGTCCCCTGGTGAAAGAGCCTCTTGAACGGCTCCTTTTCGGGGACGAGGCCCAGATCGAAGAGGGCCTTGTGCCAGAAGCGGGCGTACAGCAGGTGAAGCACCGCATGCTCCGCGCCTCCCACGTAGAGGTCCGGGCCCTTCCAGGTGCGCAGGGCTTCGGACGATGCGAAGGCCGAGTCGTTCCTGGGGTCGACGAAGCGCAGGTAGTACCAGCACGAGCCCGCCCATTGCGGCATCGTGTTCGTCTCCCGGCGCGCAAGGACCCAGGAAGGACCGGGCGGGCGGGGCCGGGAAGCCGGGACTGTCTCATCCGTCTCGTGGTTGAACCACACGTCCACCCAGTCCGGGATGTTCGCAAGCGGGCTCTCCCCGGTGCCGCTGGGCTGGTACGACTTCGCGTCCGGAAGCTCCAGGGGCAGCGCCGCCTCGCGAAGGGGCAGCGCGTAGTACGTGACGCCAGCCTGCGCGAACGTCACGGGTTCGGGCGGAAGGCCTGTCTTTCTCGCGGCCGCGGCGACCCGGTAGTCGCCCTCGCCCAGCCATACGATCGGAATGGGCTCGCCCCAGTAGCGCTGCCGGGAGAAGAGCCAGTCGCGGAGCTTGTAGTTCACCTTTCCCGACCCGCGCCCGTTCTTCTCGAGCCACCCGGTCATCCGCGAGCGCGCCTCCGCCGAGGCCAGACCGTCGAGGAAGCCCGAGTTGACCATCGTGCCCTCCAACACGAGCCGGCCGCCCGCCGCCGGGTCGTCGATCACGGGCACGATCGGCAGGCGGTACTTGGTCGCGAACTCATGGTCGCGGGCATCGTGTGCCGGGACGGCCATGATTGCGCCGGTACCGTAGCCCATCAGGACATAGTCCGCTATCCAGATCGGGACCCTCGCCCCGTTGACGGGATTGACCGCGAAGGCCCCGGTGAAGACCCCGGTCTTGTCCTTGGCGAGGTCGGTCCTCTCGAGGTCGCTCTTCGCCGCGGCCCTTGCCTGGTAGGCTGCAACGGAGGCTTCCTCCGAGGCCGAGGTGACCTGGGCCACGAGGGGATGCTCGGGCGCCAGCACCATGTAGGTGCACCCGAAGAGGGTGTCGGGCCGCGTCGTGAAGACGGGCAGGGACCCGGAGGCCGGGGCCGCGAGCTCGAATGCGACCTCCGCGCCCTCGCTTCGACCGATCCAGGCCTCCTGCATCCGCTTGGTGGAGTCGGGCCAGTCGACGTCCCTGAGGTCGGCCAGGAGGCGCTCGGCATAGGCCGTGATGCGCAGCACCCACTGGCGCAGCCGGCGCCGCTCGACGGGGTGGCCGCCGATCTCGCTTCGGCCGTCGACCACCTCCTCGTTCGCAAGCACGGCGCGCAGCTCCGGGCACCACCAGACGGGCCGCTCGTCCACATAGGCGAGGCCCATCCCAAAAAGGCGCAGAAAAATCCACTGGGTCCACCTGAAGTACTTCGGGTCGGTCGTGTCGATCTCGCGGTCCCAGTCGTACGAGAAGCCGAGCGCCTCGATCTGCCGGCGGAAATTCGCGATGTTGTTGCGCGTGTTGGCGGCGGGATGGGTGCCCGTCTTCACGGCGTGCTGCTCGGCCGGCAGGCCGAAGGCGTCCCAGCCCATGGGATGGAGCACGTTGAATCCCTGGGCGCGCCTGCGGCGCGACAGGATGTCCGTGGCCGTGTAGCCGAGCGGGTGCCCAAGGTGGAGCCCGGCCCCCGACGGATACGGGAACATGTCGAGCACGTAGTACTTCTGCCTGTTCGAAACGGGCTCGGTGCGGAAGGTGCGATTTTCCACCCAGAAAGATTGCCAGCGGGGCTCGATTTCGTGAGGGTTGTAGTCTTTGCACCTGGTAGTCATCGCGTGAAACCCGCCATCCTGAATCTAATTTCCCCCCGGTCAACCCTTGCGCTGGCGGCGCTCGTGGTCGCCGCCGGGCGGCCAGCGCAGGCGGCCGTGAGCCGGGGTTTGAACCAGCTCCTGGATTCGGTGGTCTGCATCGACGTGCGCGAGGTCAATTTCCAGGAGGGAAGCCGGCGGTTTGAGGCCAGCATCGGGTCCGGCGTCGTGCTCTCCGACGACGGGCTGGTCCTGACCAACGCCCACGTCGCCAGTCCCCGCGCGGTCGAGATCAACGTGACCCTGGCCAACCTGGAGCATGTCGGCGCGAAGCTGGTCGGCTGGGACCACTGGACGGACCTCGCGCTGCTCCGGCTCGACATGGACGATGTCCGGCACCGCGGCCTGAGGTTCTCCCACGCCGAGTTCGGCGACAGCAGCAAGCTCTTCCCAGGGGAGACCGTCTACGCGGTCGGCACCCCCTACGGGCTCAAGCGCACGGTCACGCGGGGCATCATCTCGAACACCAGCCGGTACTTCGAGGACGACCGCGGCGTGGACGGCTTCGAGACCGGCGCCTTCAACACCTGGCTCCAGACGGACGCCGCGATCAACCCGGGCAATTCCGGGGGGCCGCTCGTGACCGAGGACGGACGCGTGGTCGGCATCACCTCCAGGGCCTACCTCGGGGCGAACAACCTCGGCTTTGCGATCCCTGCGAACGTGGCCAAGACGACCATCGCCGGGCTTGTCCGCGAGGGGTCCATCACCCGCAGCTACATCGGGATCGTCCCGTCCCCCCTCCAGGACCTCGAGAAATTCTACGCCCTCGCGCTGGACACGGGCATGCTGATCGCGAGCGTGGACCCGGGCTCCCCCGCGGCGCGGGCGGGCCTCCAGGGAGGCGACATCCTGCTCGCCGTGAACCACCGCCCGGTCGACGCCCGGTTTCCCGAGCAGTTGCCCGCGATCCAGAATTTCATCGCGGGCCAGCCGGTTGGATCGACCGTGGTCCTCACCCTGAAGGACGGCCCGAAGGAACGGGACGTGCCTGTCGTGACCGAGAGGCTGGAGAGCAGCATGGGCGAGGAGACCGTGTTTGAGGCGTGGGGCCTGAGCGTCCGCAGGGTTTCCCGCGCCTACGCCCGGGAGAACCAGCTGGCCGACGACACCGGCGTGCTCGTGGTCGGCATCCGGCCCGGCTACCCGGCCGAGGAGGCCGGCCTTGCCGCCGGCGACATCATCACCCGCATCAACCGGCAGCCCGTCACCTCGCTTGAGGGGATCCGGAAGGTCGAGGAGGCCTATGCCGGCAAGCCCGAGCCGACGCTGGTCGAGGCGCAGCGGGACCGCCGTGTGGCGCTTTACATCCTTAAGCCATGATTTTTGCACGATTCCATCGCAGCCTTGGCGCCGCCCTTCTCGCGGCCGCCGCCGTTTCCCGCCTCGCGGCCGCCGACCTGCCGGCCCTGTGGGCCGAGCGCGTCAAGTGCACCGTCGCCGTCGAATACACCGTGCAGACCGAGAGCGACAGGCGCTCGATGTTCGACTACGGAACCGTCGTCGACGACAATGGGACGATCGTCCTGCCGGCCGGGTCGATCGAGGCCAGCCTCCCGCCGGGCCAGCTCAAGGACTTCAAGATCTTCCTGCCCGGCGACCCGATGGTGTGGAAGGCCCAGTACCTCGGCCAGGACGCCTTCACCGGCTGGCACTTCGTCCGGGCGGAGGAGAAGGTCAGGTCGCGGCTTGTCCCGGTGACAAGATTTGCCGCGCACGGCCCTTCCCCCGTCCCGAAGATCGGCGAGGAGCTCTGGGGCGTCGGCTTCCGGACCAAGGACGAGGACTTCCTGCCGTACCTGCTGAAGAGCGAGCTCTCGATCATCCAGTCCCTTCCGGACAGGACCGGCACCGCCCTCCAGGAAGTCTCGGGACCGGGGCTTCCCGTGTTCAACCGGGACGGCGTCCTGGTGGGGCTGGCCCTTGAGTCGGGCGAGCAGCAGTTCCAGGAGTATTCGCAGATGAACCGCGGCGGCGAGACGATCCTGCTCGTGGACGTCGAGGAAAGCAGCATTTTCGAGCTTGCCGACGAGGTCCTTCCTTACCTCAACCGGATTCCCTCAAATGTTGACGGCCGGCCGCTGGCCTGGCTCGGGGCGGACGGCCTGGAACCCATGGATCGCGATGTGGCCAACTTCCTGCAGCTCGGCGCCCAGTCGGGCGCCGTGGTGAGCGAGGTGCTCGACGGCAGCCCCGCCGCGAAGGCGGGCATGCAGGGCCACGACATCATCATCGCCGTCGACGGCAGGCCGCTGCCGCGATTCCGCCCCGACCGCGTGGTGTCCGAGTTCCTGGAAAAGGAGATCAGCCGGCGCCGCCCGGGCGACCCGATGCGGCTCACGGTGCTCCGCGGGGCTTCCCACGTGGAGGTGACGGCGCGCCTTGAGGACGCCCCGAAGCTCATTCGGGAGGCCCGGCGCCAGTACTTCGACGGCATGGGGCTCACGGTGAGGGAGTTTGTGTACGGGGACGCCGTCCAGCGCCGGCTCAAGTCAAGCGAGACCTCGGGCGTCATCGTGCACTTCGTCAAGTCGAGCAGCCCGGCCGCGGTGGCCGGGCTCCAGCCGGACGACTGGATCAAGGAGATCGACGGCGTCCCGATCACCTCGTACGCCGCCGCCGTGGACAGGCTGAAGGCGGCCAGCCAGGATCCCCTCCGCACGGAGTGCGTGCTCCTGGTCAGCCACGGCGGCGACACCGCCGTCCTTCGCGTGAAGCTGAACCCGGAGCCGGCCGCGGTTCCGAAGTGACCCCCGTCCATGTTCACCGGACTCGTCGAGGAAACCGGCAGGATCCGCGGGTTCAGGCCTGAGACCGAGGCGTGGGAGCTCGCGGTGGAGGCGCCGCTAGTCGCCCCGGACACGGCCGTTGGCGAGAGCGTGGCGGTCAACGGATGCTGCCTCACGATGGTGCGCAGGAGCGGCGACACCGCGCACTTTGACGTCCTCGAGGAGACCCGCCGGCTCACCAATTTCTCGGGCCTGGAGACCGGCGCGCTCGTGAATCTCGAGCGCAGCATGAGGTACGGCGGCCGGATGGGCGGGCATTTTGTCACCGGCCACATCGACGCGAAGGGCCGGATTGAGGTGTTCGAGTCCCGTGGGAAGGACCACTACCTTCGCGTCGGCGTCCCCGGCGACTTCTCGCGCTACCTCGTCCGGAAGGGCAGCATCGCGGTCGACGGCATCTCCCTGACCATTGCGGAGGTGGACGATGCGTCCTTCGCGGTCTGGATCATCCCGCACACGCTCGCGGTCACGAATCTCCAGGGGCGCCGGGCCGGCGACGAGGTCAACCTGGAATTCGACCTGCTCGGCAAGCACGTGGAACGCCTGATGCAGTCCCCTGTCGTCCGATAAGACCATGCGCGCCGTGATCCATGCCCTTACGGACGAGCTGCAACGGCTCAAGTCAACCGGCGTCAAGTCGGTGGCGGTCTCCGACGAGGCCGTCGCCGCGCTGCGGCAGGCGGCGAAGTCTGCGAAGCCCGCGGTGCCGGCCCGCGCGCCCGAGCCCCGGCCGGCGCGGCCGGCCGCGGGCCCGGCCCCCGCGGCAAGACAGCCCTCGTCGTTCCCCGCCTCCCCGGAGGTTGTCCTGCCGCCGGGCGACAAGGCCTCGCGCTGGGGCGCCGTCCGGGATCTCGTCCTCAGGGACCCCGTCTGCCTCGCGCACGTGAATCCAGGCCGGAAGGTGGTCTTCGGCGTCGGCAACCTCGATGCGCGCATCTTCTTTGTGGGAGAGGCCCCGGGGGCGGACGAGGAGATCCAGGGCGAGCCTTTTGTGGGCGCCGCAGGGCAGCTCCTGAACAGGATGATCGCAGCCACCGGCCTCCGGCGCGACGAGGTGTACATCGGCAACATCATGAACTGGCGCCCGCAGCTGCCCCTCGGGCCGGGCGGGACCCAGAGCGGCAACCGGCCGCCGACCCAGGACGAGATGACCTACTGCCTTCCCTACCTCCGGGCCCAGATCGAGGTCGTGAACCCGGAAATCGTCGTCGCGCTCGGGGCGACGGCGACCCAGGGGCTGCTCGGGTTCGGAAGCTTCAAGGCCCTCGGGGACGTGCGGGGCCAGTGGCGCGAGTTTTCCGGGAAGCCGCTCATGGTGACGTACCACCCGAGCTATATCCTCAGGAATCCCACGAGCCGATCGAAGCGGACCATCTGGGAGGACTTCCTCAAGGTGATGGAGAGGGCGGGCATGCCCGTCTCGCAGAAGCAGCGCGGGTACTTCCTCGACAAGGGCGGATTCTGACCATGATCCCTTTGCCGCAATCCACACGGTTTCTCCTCCTCGCCGCGGGCGCCGCGTTCGCCGGCCTCCTGGCGCCGGCCTCGCTGTCCGCCGAGGAGACCTTCGATTTCGAGGCGCTTCGTTTCCAGGCGCAGCAGCTGGCGTCGCGGCCCTACGCGCCTCCTCCCCCCCGCGTCCCCAAGGAACTGCTCCAGCTCACCTACGACCAGTTCCGGGACATCCGCTTCGACCCGGCTGCGTCGCTTTGGCGCCGCGCAGGGCTGCCCTTCCAGCTGCAGTTTTTCCACCCGGGTTTCATTTTCGACCACACGGTGCAGATCGAGGAAGTCGACGGCCGGCTTGCCCTGCCGATCTCGTACTCCCCGGAGCTCTTCGACTATGGGCAGAACCACATCAAGTCCGTGCCTTCGACGATGGGGTTTGCCGGCTTCCGCCTCCTCTACGCGCTGAACAAGCCGGGGGACGAGCTCGGGTCGTTCCTCGGCGCCAGCTACTTTCGCATGCTTTGCCGCGGCGCCGTGTACGGCCTGTCGGCCCGGGGGATCGCGATCGACACCGCCGAGCCGGAGGGCGAGGAGTTCCCGGCGTTCCAGAAGTTCTGGGTCGAGCGGCCAAGCCCGGCCTCGAAGCAGGTGATCGTCTACGCGCTCCTCGACGGGCCCAGCGCGACCGGCGCGTACTCCTTTGTGATCGTCCCCGGGGACGACACGGTGATGCACGTCCGCGCGGTGGTGTATTGCCGGCGCAATCCGGGCGTCTTCGGGCTCGCGCCCCTCACCACCATGTTCTGGCACGGCAAGAACACGAACGGCGAGACCGACGACTTCCGGCCGGAAGTCCACGATTCGGACGGCCTCATGATCGCGACGGGCCGCGGCGAGTGGATCTGGCGCCCGCTCACCGACCCGGCGGTCGTCAGCGTCGCGCAATTCAGCGACCAGGCCCCCCGCGGCTTCGGCCTGCTCCAGCGCGAGCGCCGCTTTGAGAGTTATGAGGACCTCGAGTCGGCCTACCAGCTCCGGCCGAGCGCGTGGGTGGAGCCGGTTGGCGACTGGGGCCGCGGCAGCGTGCGGCTTGTCGAGCTTCCGGCGCCGGACGAGACCAGCGACAACGTGGTCGCCTTCTGGGTGCCGAACAAGCTCCCCGCGCCGGGCTCCCCGATCCAGTTCGAGTACAACCTGCACTGGTTCCTGAAGGGCATCGAGCCGCCGGGCGGCCACGCCGCGGCGACCCGGCACGGCCGCTCCAGGACCCAGGAGCCCGACCTCGAGCGCTTCGTGGTCGACTTCGACGGGCGCGACCTGCGCCGGATGCCGGGCGACCCTGAGGTGGAGCCCGTCGTCACCGTGGGCCAGGGCGCCGTCCTCGTCCACGCCACCGCCGAGAAGAATCCCTACAATGGCACGTGGCGCGTGGCCTTCGCCCTCCGGCCCGACGGCCGCGGCGAGCCGGTCGAGCTGCGCTGCTTCCTGCAGAAGCCCCCGAATGTCCTGACCGAGACCTGGTCCTACCTCTGGAGGCCCTGACGAGCCATGAGCGATGAGAGGAGCCGCCCGGAGGGCATCGAGCTCCCGGATTCTTTCCGCCCCGCCACCGGGACGACCGAGGAATGGAACCGGGCCTACGTGCGCATCGAGGACTACCTGCGGGCGCACCGGATCCACTACCGCCTGCACCAGCCCCGCCTGATCCGGACGATCCTGGAGCGGGCCGCGCAGCGCCACGCAGCCGATCCCTCCCTCGACCCGACCGTCCTCTCGGCCCAGGAGGTCGAGCGCCTCATGGACGACTGGTTTGCCGACGTGCTCGATGAGCGGGGCCAGCCGCACGCGCGCATCGCCGTGGACGGGCGCGTCGCGCTCCTGCTCTGCGACGGACCCCGGCGGTGGCCGTCCGCCTTCCTGGACGAGCAGCACGTGCCCGGGGAATTCGTGCAGGCCATGCGGGCGAGCTCGATCCGGGCGGGCCCGGATCTCGAGGTGTCGAGCATGGTCGCGCGTCCCATTGACTTCGGCCCCATCTCGGAGGCCGCCGAGGAGACGCTTGAGCGCTTCGAGCGCTGGCCGATCCTGCGCACGCTCCTGCTCTGGCTGCTGTTCGCGGGCGGCCTGGCCGTGGTCTTCTACGCCACCCGCTGAGTCAAGATGCGCATCCTCCTCCACCCGGCGATGGATCCGCGGCGGCTGAACCGCCGCCGCTTCCTGTTCTTCTCCTCGATCTTCGTCCTGACGAGCCTCGCCACGTGGTTCATGGCGGACCTCCTGTGGCGGGCGGGCATCACCCGCCTGGAGGTGTCGCTGCTCGTGCTGTTTGCGATCCTCTTCGCCCACATCGCGGTCGGCTTCTGCACGGCCGTCGCAGGGTTTTATGTGATCCACCGGGGAGGGGACGGCTGCCGCGTCACCCGCACGCTGGCTCCCGGGGAGGAGCCGCCGCTTGCGTCGACCGCGGTGATCATGCCGATCTTCAACGAGGACGTGAGCAGGGTGTTCGAGGGGCTGCGCGTGGTGTTTCGCTCGGTGCAGGCGACCGGCAGGCTCGAGCACTTCGACTTCTTCCTCCTGAGCGACTCGAACCGCCCGAACCAGTGGATCCAGGAGGAGCTCGCATGGATCGAGCTGTGCAAGCAGGTGGAGGGCTTCGGAAAGATCTTCTACCGCCAGCGCCGCGTGCAGATCAACAAGAAGGCCGGAAATGTCGCGGACTTCCTTAGGCGCTGGGGGAAGCGATACCGCTACATGGTGGTCCTCGACGCGGACTCGGTGATGACGGGCGGGGCCCTCGTCCAGCTCGTGGGCTTGATGGAGAAGAATCCCACCGCGGGCATCATCCAGACGGCCCCGCGGCTGATTTTCGGGGAGACGCTCTATGCCCGCATGCAGAGTTTTGCCAACCGGCTGTACAGCCCCGTCTTCCTCGCGGGCCTCAACTACTGGCAGCAGCAGCAGGGCAATTACTGGGGCCACAACGCGATCCTCCGCGTCCAGCCGTTCATGGACCACTGCGCGCTTCCCGAGCTGCCGGGGCGGGAGCCGTTCGGCGGCAGGATCCTGTCCCACGACTTTGTCGAGGCCGCGCTCATGCACAAGGCCGGCTGGGGGGTCTGGCTCGCGGCCGACATCGAGGGAAGCTACGAGCAGGGGCCGCCGACGCTGATCGACGCCGCGAAGAGGGACCGTCGCTGGTGCCAGGGCAACCTGCAGCACGCCTGGCTGCTGACCGCCCGGGGTTTTCGCCTGGCCAACCGCTTTCACCTGCTCATGGGCGTCATGGCCTACGTGTCCTCGCTTCTCTGGCTCATCTTCCTGATCCTCGGCACCATCGAGGCCTACGACCAGCACATCATCAACTCGATGGCCGGGCCGCTGCGGATGGACGAGACAACCTCGGTGTTCGGCTACCGGGTCCAAGTTCCCGAGGCGATCACGCTCTTCGCCTTCACGATGCTCATGCTTTTCCTGCCCAAGGTGTTGAGCGTGGCCGGGGCCGCCCGGCGCCCGGGCGAGGCCGCGGGATTCGGGGGGCCTGGAAAGCTCGCGTTGAGCGCGATTCTCGAGGTCACCGGATCGGCCCTCCTCGCCCCGATCAACATGATGTTCAACGCGAAGTTTGTGCTCTATACGCTCGCCGGCGAGGGCGTCACGTGGTCGGCCCAGCAGCGCGGGGCGGGGGAGGACGGCACGACCTGGCCGGAGGCGCTGCTCACCCACGGCGTCCAGTCCGCGACAGGCATCGGCGCGGGCGTCCTGATCTATGCCTTCGTGCCCGGCTTCTTCTGGTGGCTTAGCCCGGTCCTGGCCGGCCTGGCCTTCTCGGTGCCGATCTCCGTGCTCCTGAGCAAGGCCCGCGTCGGAAGGCGCGCGCGCGAACTCGGGCTCTTCCTGACCCCGGAGGAGACCGACCCCGGGGAAGTGCTGTCCGACCTCCAGCGGAACCTTGCCGAATGCTACCGCCACCTGCAGCCGATCGAGCCCCTGCGGGCCGACTACGGCCTCATGCAGGCCGTCCTCGACCCGTACATCAACGCCATGCACGTCGCCCTCCTGCGCCAGCGCCGGACGACGGAGGAGGTGAGCGAGTGGTTCGCCCAGCTCAGGCAGCGCCTGCTCAGGGAGGGTCCCGGCGAGTTCTCAAACCGGGAGAAGATGGCGCTGCTGCTCGACGCCGACTCCATGATCTGGCTCCACCGCGAGCTCTGGACGCGCCCCGACAGCGCGCTCGCCGAGTGGTGGCGGCTGGCGATCCGCCAGTACAACGTCCTCACCGCGACGCCGACGACGGCCCTCTACAGGTAG